>JAPPHW010000085.1:0-5177 GCA_028820945.1 Defluviicoccus sp. | reverse complement strand
CCCCCCCCCCCCCCCCGCTGGGGGTGGGCCCCCGGCTTTTTTTTTTTTTTTTTGGGGCCCCCCCCCCTTTTTTTTTTTGTGGGGGGGGGGGGGCCCCCCCCCCCCCGACCATGATGGGAAAACCAAGGACTCATCCCCGGAGCACCGGACGCATGCCCGACACCCACGCCTACCCCGCCGAGATCGAGCGCGACGAGGACGGCCGGTATGTCGTCACGTTCCCTGCTCTCGGTTGGGGCGCGACGGACGGAGAAACGCGGGACGAAGCGTTGGCCGAGGCCAGGGACCTGCTTCGCGAACTGATCGCGGCCACGATGCGGGAGGGCAAGGACCTCCCGATGCCGTCACCCGCCGACAATAGGAACCCCTTGCTTGTTCTGCCGATGTAGATCGCAATGAAGGCCGTCTGATTCGGAATTTCGCCCTGAGCGATAACTGTCAGGCGATTGGTCTATCTGCACAGGTGGCGCCTTCTCCTCCTTTGGGGTGTCCTTCAATAGCGCCACCCCCAGTGCTCTGCGCTTTCCATCCGAGCACGCCTTTCTGATGACAGAGTTCGCTCGTCCCTTGAACTCCAGAAGAAGACAATCAATCCTCTCGTCCATCTGGTCAAACGGGAGGCGATCGTTCGAGAAGGAAAACGCATCACCCCATCCCCGAATCTTGCGATCTACACTGCAAATGATCTGAGCGAAAGCTTCTTCTGCTCGCCTTCGCTCGCCTGATGAAGCATATTTCTCTACAGTGTGGCCTCCGATACTCAGTGTATGCCGAATATCATCCAACAAGTTCTGTCTTGCCTTTCTTGAAGGTGCCACGCCGTTTATTCGAACTGAACAGCCTAGAAAATCAAACCCGTCCGCGATGGCTCCGAGTTTTGATTTTTCGCGATTCTCATCCGGGCTGTACGCAGTCATTCCAAGATCACCAAGAATGGACACTGCTGAACAAAACGCTTTCTTTACCGCTCTCTCGGTCGGACCGAGAATCACAAAGTCATCGATATACCGGACTGTTGTGATGTTTCGTCCATTCAACTGCGCATCGAAGTTCCTCAAGACAACGTTTCCGGCAAATGCTGAAAGCGATGACCCCTGCGGGATTCCGATATCTGCTAGCGGAAACAGATAGAGGTAATCCTTGACTTCATCGGCGTTTGCAAGTTCGGTCGTCATCGCTTGTTCAAATAGTGCAACAAAATCCTCATCAGTTGTTTGTTGCTGAACAAATTGTATGACTCTGGGTTTCGGCACTGTCGTGAAGAAGTCCCGAATATCCGACCTTAGATAGTGGGTTGCTCCGGATTTGATTGCTTCGGTTACGATTTCGATCCCATAAGCAACTCCCCTCCGCGGGATTCCACCGACGCTGGTCGGGGTACGGAGTGCAGTGCCGATCATTCCAAGTTGTGAAGCAATCCGATCATCATCGCATTGCAAGACATTCAAGATCGCGCGCTGGACAATTCTGTTGTTGATCGGAGCGACTACAATCGGGCGTTTCCCGCCGCTGGATTTCTTCTTCACAACACCTTGCTGTCCGTCGAAAACAAAACGTCGATGCTGAAGATCGCTCTGAATACGCCTCAAGTGAGGAATCGGATTTTCGGATATTCGCTTGACTTCGGCCTTGAACTTGTCATGCCCTGAAGTGTTTACGTTGCTGCGCACGACAGACCAAGCTCGATATAGGTTGTCTATCTTGCGAACTTCTAACTCGATGTTCCCCATTGCCCTTGCCTGCTTCTTTGTCGGGGCCTATCGCTTCGCCAACTCCCCGACCGTTGAGGCTCCGGCGTCTCACGGGGTACAGCGTCAGACCGAAGCCTACCGCCGCATCGACCCGCACATCCGCAGCACCGCTGCGAACATGCCCATCGCTCGAACCACCGGCATCACAAGACCCGGTAGCCGCGATGAGCAGACATGCAATATATAGTACTCTGGCCCACATCCTGCAAGGGCGGACCCCAGAATAGGTTCCGGCGTTCGCGGACGCTTCCGGCCCACGGCTTAGTAGCGTCCGATCACAAAGGAAGGAGCGAAATCTTCCGTATTTTTTGTTCTGTTCGTCGTGCTGACGGCAGGCGTCCGAGGCAAACGGAGCAAATTCTTAGGCTTGAACCTTATAGGCCCGGGCGGCGACGCTGTCGAACGGCAGGACTCTGTCGGCGCCGGCTTCATGAGCATCGACGCCACGTTGATGTCGATGACTGGCCGGACGATGCCGTCCGGTGCCGGCGGCGCTGGACCCCGGATCTCCGCTTCGATTCGTCCGGGGTGACGTGCGGAGAGCCATCTCCTACCCCAACCGCGCCTCCAGCACATGCCGCTGGATCTTCCCCGACGTGCTCCCCGGCAGCTCCTCCATCGCCACGAAGTGCACCTCCTTGGGCAGCTTGTGGTTGGCGATCTTCCCCCGGCACATGCCGATCACGTCCTCCCCGGTCAGCGCCTCGTCGGTCCGCGCCGCGAACACCACCGGCACCTCGCCCCAGCGCGCGTCCTTCTTCCGCACCACGGCGGCGTCGGCGAGGATGTGGCGTTCGATCTCGGCGGGGTAGATGTTCGCGCCGCCCGACTTGATCGTGTATTTCACCCGGTCGACGAAATCGAGCGTGCCGTCGGGGTTGCGCGGGCGGGAACCCCCGCCCGCTCCCGCCGCGTGAGAGGTACTGACGACGATCGCTCTCATCGATCCGACCCCGCCGTCCAGGGATCGACCGCATGGACCTCCACCCCCTCGAATTCCCGGACATCGCGCGTCGCAAGGGCGACGCCCCGGCAACGGGATATGACCGCGATCTCCGCGTAGGCCCCTACGGCAGTATTCCGACGGCGAAACCGAGATCGAACCGACGGCTCATGGCGGTCTCCAGCATCTGAAGCCGCCGGCCGGGCGGCACGATGGCGATCCCGCCGAGCACCGAGGCGGCGGCCGCCTTGTCGGGGCTATGGCGAAACCCCTATAGTGCGGAATCGGCACAATCATGCTGAAGCCGGTCGAATGGGTGGGTTCGAGCAGGGCGGATCTGAAGCGCTTCCCCGACCCGGTGCAGGGCCGCATGGGGTTTGCGATTTACCGCGCCCAGCTCGGACGCCGCCACCGCGACGCCAAGCCGCTGAAGGGCTTCGGCTCGGGCGTCGTGGAGGTCGTCGCGCGCCACGACGGCGACACCTTCAGGGCCGTCTACACGGTCCGGTTCGAGACCGCCGTCTATGTCCTCCACGCCTTCCAGAAGAAGGCGAGGCGCGGCATCGCGACCCCGAAGCAGGAGCTCGACCCGGTCCGGCGCCGACTGCGCGCCGCCGAGCGGCACTACCGTGACACGCATCGTGGAGACCGATGACATGGTACCCGACAACACCGCCGTAGAGCGCGGCAGCGGCAACGTCTTCGCCGATCTCGGCTTTCCCGACGCCGACGCCCACCTCGTCAAGGCCGAGCTGGTCAGCCGCATCGACGACATCGTGCGCGATCGCGGCTTGACGCAAACCGAGGCCGCGCGGCTGATGGGCCTGTCCCAGCCCGACGTGTCGCGGCTGCTGCGCGGCGACTTCCGCGAGTACTCGCTGGAGCGCCTGCTCCGCCTGCTCAACGCGCTCGGGCGCGACATCGACATCGTCATCCGCCAGCCCGGTTCCGCCGACCGCGGACGGCTGCGCATCGCCGCCGCCGAACCCGTCTGACCTTCTCCCCTCCCGCTCGCGAGAAGGAGAACGGCACCCCCCTACCCCAACCGCGCCTCCAGCACGTGCCTTTGTATCTTCCCCGACGTGCTCCGGGGCAACTCCTCCATCGCCACGAAGTGCACCTCCTTGGGCAGCTTGTAGCTGGCGATCCTCCCCCGGCACATCCCGATCACCTCGTCCCCGGTCAGCGCCTCGTCGGTCCGGGCGGCGAACACCACCGGCACCTCGCCCCACCGTTCGTCCTTCTTCCGCACCACGGCGGCGTCGGCGATTCTCGGGTCGGCGAGGATGTGGCGTTCGATCTCGGCGGGGTAGATGTTCTCGCCGCCGGACTTGATCATGTATTTCACCCGGTCGACGAAATCGAGCGTGCCGTCCTGGTTGCGGCGGAAGGCGTCGCCCATGTGGAACCAGCCGTTCCGGAAGGCCTCGCGGTTGGCTTCGTCGTTGCCCCAGTAGCCGGAGAACAGGCTGGGCCCCCGGATCGCGAGCTCGCCGGTCTCGCCGTCCGGCACGTCGTCGTCGTTCGCGTCGACCAAGCGGATCTCGCAGAATGCGTTCTGCGCCTTGGACAGCGTCTCGGGCGCGGCGCCGACGGGGACGAAGTTGGCGGTGGCGGGCGGGATGCCGGTCTCCGTCGAACCGAACGTGTTGAGATAGGGCGCGCCCAGGAGCCCGGTTATCTCCCTGAGCTGCTGGCGCGGCACCAGGTCGGCCATCGCGCCCACCATGCCGATCGACTTGAAGCTCCGGCTCGACGCCTTGAGGTGGGTCACGAAGTCCTCGACCATCCCCGGCACGGCGGCGAGGTAGTGCACCGGCCAGGTCTCGATCGCGCGGATCAGCTCCTCGGGCCGGTAGCCGTCCATCACCACGACGCGGCCGCCGCGCAACAGCGTCGCCAGCGCGAAATCGTTCGCCCCCATGTGGAACAGCGGCGTCCAGGCGACGAACGTGTCGTCGGCGGGCACGGCGAGCTCGGCGCCGTAAATCAGCGTGCGGGCGATTATCGCGCGGTGGCTGATCGTCGCGCCCTTCGGGTGCCCGGTCGTGCCGCTGGTGAAGATGATCGCCATTCCGTCCTCGGGCTCGACATGGCATCCGGGGTCGGTGGCGGGCGCGCCTTCGATGGCGGCTTCGAGGTCGTCGCCCAGGATCAGGTCGGCCGGGTAGCCCGCCTTTTCCAGCGTCTCCACGTACTCCGCCGAGGCGACGACGAGCGCCGGCCCGGTCAGGTTCAGGCAATGCGCGGTCTCGTCCGCCGTGAAGCGCCAGTTCATGCCGACCGCGATGGCGCCGATCCGGGCGCAGGCGAGCTCGACCTCGATATAGCCGATGCAGTTCCGCGCCATCAGCGCCACCCGGTCGCCCCGCCCCACGCCGCGTCCGAGCAGCAGGTTGGCGAGCCGGCTCGCGCGCGAATCGAGCTCGGCGTAGGTGAGCCTGCGCCCGCCCTCGACCAGCGCGTCGCGCCCGGGCCTCAGC
>JAPPHW010000032.1 GCA_028820945.1 Defluviicoccus sp. | reverse complement strand
CGCCCAGAATCGCCGCCAGCGGGGCAAGCAGCCGGGGCGCGGCCTGGACCGAGATACCGGGCCGTCCCGTGCGGACGTTCACGATCCAGTTGACCTCGCGCCGGAGCGTCATCACCTGGCGGAAACTGTAGGCCATGCCGAGCGCCAGCACGCCGACGATCAGCCCGTTGAGCGCCGGGTTCGCGTGGAACGCGCCCAATAGCGGGTCGTAGAGCGCGCCGGCGACCGCCGCCACGGCGAGCACGAACACGATCATCCTGGTCAGGTAACGTCTGGGGCTCGTCATCTCACGCGGTCTTTCCGCATCGCGCGGCGATCCGCGCGCCGTATCTATGGACCGCTCCGATCAGCGTCCGAAGCACGGGAGTCTATGCCCCTCGGCGCGCGAGAGCGAGACCGGATTAAGACTCACCCGGCAAGCCCGCATCGCGCTCCTCCTGCCCCATCGAGCATCGATATTTCCGCACCGGAGAATTGTCCGAGCGTCCCGGTCGGGAATTGACCCCCGGCAACCGAAAGAGAGAAGCCACTAACGTCATAACATTGGCAATATTGTGGCACGCGCCGGGTTCATCGATCGCGCGAAGCGCGACATCCCGCTTTCCCGGTCTTGAAGAGCCGGAAGAGAGCGCCTCATCCAGTCAGGTTGTTGACGATTTTACCGCGCGGTCCCGCCTCGCGCCGCAGCTTGCCCTGGATCTCGAGTCGTCGACAGATCCGGTTGACCTGCTGGCGCGGCGTGACATCGGTCAGCCGGGACAGCTCGTCATCGTCGAGGCCCGGTTGGCGGCGCAGCGCTTCCACGATCCGTTCCGCATGCGTCGTTGTCCGCGGTTCCTTCGTATCGCCCGCGGCCGGATCCCCGCGGACGTCGCGGGCAATGGGGGACCGGACCGGGGCCCGCGACGATCCGCCGTGGGGCGGGAGAGACTTCGGCGCCAAATCCTCGTTCGATGCCTTCAGGCTGTTACCCAGCATTTGTCGGACCGCGCCGTGCAGGCGGTCGTTGGCCGCCACGATGGAGCCGGCATCGATCGCGGCTGCGCGGCCCTCTATGTCCGTCACGAAGCCGCCGGCCTCGCGCACCAGGACGATCCCGGCGGCGACGTCCCAAGGCGACAGCCCGAACTCCCAAAATCCGTCATAGCGCCCCGCCGCGACATAGGCCAAGTCGAGAGCGGCCGAGCCGAGCCGCCTGATGCCGGCGGTATTGTCGATCGCCGTCTCGATCGTTGCCAGGAAGGCATGCTTTCCCGCGCGCCCCCTGAACGGGATACCCGTGGCGAGCACCGCTTCCGACATTCGCCGGCGCGAAGATACCCGGAGACGGCGCCGGTTGAGATAGCACCCGACCCCCTTCTCCGCCCAGAAGAGCTCGTCGCGGAGGGGCTCGTAGACCACCCCCGCGACCATGGCCCCGTCCTCTTCGAGCCCGATCGAAATCGCGAAATGGGGGATGCCGTGAAGAAAGTTCGTGGTCCCGTCGAGCGGATCGACGATCCAGCGCCGCCGCGCATCCTCGCCCTCCGTCTCGCCCGATTCCTCCATCAGCAGGCCGAACCCGGGCCGCGCCTTGGCCAGCTCGGCACGCAGAATCCGCTCCGCCCGCCGGTCCGCCTCGGTGACGAAATCCGCCGGTCCCTTGCGCGAGACCTGCAGGTTCTCGACTTCGCCGAAATCGCGGATCAGGCCGCGCGCCGCCTTGCGCGCGGCGGCTTCCATTACATTGATCGTCGCCGACGGCATGAAACCGGTCCCGTCCCGCCGCAATCAGCCCTTCGCGCGCTCGACATAGCTGCCGTCCTCGGTGCTGACGACGATTCTCGTCCCTGCCTCGATATGGGGCGGCACCATCACCCGCTCGCCGTTCTCCAGCATCGCCGGCTTGTAGGACGAAGACGCCGTTTGGCCCTTGACCACCGGCTCCGCCTCGGTGACCGTCATCGTCACCTGTTGCGGAAGCCGCGCGGCGACCGGATTACCCTCGATCAGGTCGAGCGTGATCGTCATCCCGTCCTGTAGATAGGCCGCCGGGCTGCCGATCATGTCGACCGAAAGCTCGAACTGCTCGTAGGTCTCGGTGTCCATCAGCGTCACCGCGTCGTCGGCGCGAAAGAGATAGGTGCAGGACTTCTCGTCCACCATCAGCTTCTCGACCGATTCCTGGGTGCGGAACCGCTCGTTGCTCTTGATGCCGGTCATCACGTCGCGCATCTCGACCTGTACGAACGCGCCGCCCTTGCCGGGCTGCAGAATCTGGATCTTGAGGACGCTCCACTGCTTGCCGTCGTGCTCGATCACGTGACCGGGCCGGATGGTGTTCGCGTTGACCTTCATGGGACTCGCCGCGCCGCCGGGGGAGGCCGGAACCTATCAACTCGCCAGTTCCGAGGCAATTGAAGGGCTAGCCCGCGGGACCCCGATGGACGGACCCCTGCCAGTCGCGAAGCGCCCCGTCCTCCTCGCGAAAGGATGGGCCGACCGGGACCTTGCCGTACCCGCCGGGTATGTCGATCACGTAGGTCGGCTGGCACAGGCCCGATATCCGGCCGCGCAGGGCGCGCACGAGCGCCTGTCCTTCCTCGATCGACAGTCTGAAATGGGCGGTCCCCGGCGCCGGATCCGGATGGTGCAGGTAGTAGGGTCGGATGCGGTGGCGGACCAGGGCGCGGAACAGCGCCTCCAGGGTGTCCGCGTCGTCGTTGACCCCCCTCAGCAGCACCGTCTGGGCGAGCAGCGGAACCCCCGCATCCGCTAGAGCGGCGATGGCGCGCGCGGCCGCCCGGTCGATCTCGCGCGGGTGATTGCAATGGATCGACACGTAAACCGGAATGCGCTGACGCAGCGCCGCGACCGCCGCGCCGTCGATGCGGCCCGGATCGGCGACCGGGACGCGGCTGTGGATGCGGAGCACCTCGACGGTCTCTATCGCCGCGACGCGGCCCAGGATGTCGCCCAGGCGGCGCGGCGACAGGATCATCGGGTCGCCCCCGGTCAGGATCGCTTCCCTGATTGCGGGGCGGGCGGAGATGTAGGCCAGCGCGTCGTCGATCTCGGCGGCCGACATCGTCGTCGCGCCGTGGCCCACACGCTCGCGGCGGAAGCAGAACCGGCAATAGACCGGGCATGCCGTTGTCGGCATCAGCAGCACGCGGTCGGGGTAGCGGTGGACCAGGCCCGGCAGCGGTGAGCGCGCCCCGTCCCCGATAGGATCGTCGCGCTCTTCCGGCACTCGCGTCAGCTCGCGCATATCGGGCAGATACTGGCGGCCGATAGGGTCGTCCGCCGCGCCGTGCTCCATCAGCTTCGCGATTTGCGGGGTGACCGCGACCGCGTAGCGCCGGGCGACGGAATCGGCGTCCTGCACCCGATCCGCCGCAATCAATCCGGCCGCATTCAGCGCCCGGCCGCTCCGCAAGGTTACGTCCGCCACCCTTACCCCGCTTCGTCGGAACCGGCATTATCGCGCCATGCCGGATTTCGCGAAACGCCATGGTTGAGCCGCCTTGGTGGCATCCTGACGGCTACGCCCGGAGACGCCCGAACCTGCTCGCGCGGGCAAGGATCGTCGCCGCGATAAGGCGCTTCTTCGTGGGGAACGGTTTCGTGGAGGTGGAGACCCCGGCGCTTCAGGTCTCGCCGGGGCTGGAGCCCCATCTCAACGCCTTCGAGACCGTGCTCGCCGAGCCCTTCCGCGACGGTCCCGTGGCGCCGGTCTATCTCCATACCTCGCCCGAATTCGCGATGAAGAAGCTGCTGGTGGCGGGCGAAGAGAAGATCTTCCAGATCGCCCGCTGTTACCGCAACGAAGAGCGCTCGCCCACCCACCATCCCGAGTTCACCATGCTGGAATGGTACCGGGCGGGTGCGAGCTACCGGGATTTGTGGGCGGATTGCGAAGAACTCCTTGCCGCGGCCGCCGAAGCCGCGGGGGCGGAGCGTTTCGTGAGGGCGGAACAGACCGCCGACCCCCGCGCGAGCTGGACCCGGATCGCCGTTTGCGAGGCGTTCGAGGAACATGCGGGCGTCGACCTGGCGTCGACCATGGACGATCTGCCGGACCCGACGCCACTGATCGAAGCGGCGCGGTCGATCGGGGTCTGGACCGGGCCCAGGGACCGCTGGGAGGATGTGTTTTTCCGCATCTTCCTCGCGAAGGTGGAGCCGCGTCTCGGCATCGGCGCGCCGGCGATCCTTTACGGCTACCCCGCTTCGATGGCCGCGCTGGCGCGCCTCGGCCCCGATCGCCGCTTCGCCGAGCGTTTCGAGGTCTTCGTGTGCGGTCTGGAACTGGCCAACGGCTATGGCGAGCTTACCGATCCCGTGGAGCAGCGCGCCCGCTTCGACGCCGACCGGGCGCTCAGGATAGAACTCGGCGGCAGCGCCTATCCGGTCGACGAGGATTTCCTCGCCGCGCTTGAGGCGGGTCTCCCGGAATGCGCCGGAATCGCGCTCGGCGTCGATCGGCTGGTCATGCTCGCGACCGGCGCGGCACGGATCGAGGACGTTCTCTGGGCGCCGGTGGCCGGACCCCGCTAGGCGTCGGCAAGCGCCGTCCGGATCGCGGCGTTGTAGGCGCGGACCGCCGCCGCCGGTCCCTCCCGGTGCGCCCAGACGCCGGATGAGACGGCGAGAAAATCCGCGCCGGCAGCGGCGACCGGCCCGCAATTCTCAGCCGTAATGCCGCCGATCGCCACGCAGGGGACGGTGGCGACCGACTGCCAGGTCTCGAGGAGGTCGAGTGGCGCCCGCGTCGTCGTCTCCTTGGTCGCGGTCGGGAAGTATGTGCCGAACGCCACGTAATCCGCGCCCGCCTCCGCCGCCTCCATGGCCAGGTGATAGGACGCCTTGCAGGTGACGCCCACGATCGCGTCGTCGCCCACGGTCCGGCGGGCTTCCGGGTAGGGAGCGTCGTCGGCGCCGACATGGACCCCGTCGCAGCCCGTCTCGAGGGCGAGGTCCGGCCGGTCGTTCATGACGAAGGCGACATCGCGGGATTGCGCCACCGGGGCGAGAATTTCCGCGGCGCGCCGGATATCGTCGTCCCCGGTCTCTTTAAGCCGGAGCTGGACGCAGGCGACCTCATCCGCGTCGAGCGCGGCGGCAAGCGTGTCCGCGAAGCCCCGCGCGCCGGCGGGGCCGAGGTCAGGCGGCGTGATCAGATACAGCTTGCAGGTTCGGATTGGCCCGGCCCCGGTAAATCCCGACGATGCCGTCGAGCATCGCGAGCGCTTCGTCGCGCGGGCGCTGGAAGGTATTGCGGCCGATGATGGAGCCGCTGCCGCCGCCGTCGCGGATCGCCCTCACCTCGCGGTGGATGCCTTCGAGGTCCTTGGCCTCGCCGCCCGAGAAGACCACCAGACGCCGCCCGTTGAAGCAGGACTGCACCACATGGGCGATGCGCGCCGACAGGGTGGCGGTGTCGATGCGCTGCTTCTCGTAGACCCCCTTGGCGGCGTCGAGGAACAGCGCGTCCGTCGGCGGCTTCACCTTGACGATATGGGCGCCCATCAGACAGGCGATGTGGGCCGCGTAGGCGCAGATGTCCATCGCCGTCTCGCCCTCCTTGGACAGCACGCCGCCGCGCGGGTAGGACCAGATGACGACGGCGAGCCCCACCGACTTGGCCTCCTCGGCAAGCTCGCGGATCTCCTCCATCATCTCGTACTGGTCTTCGGAACCCGGATAGATCGTGAAGCCGATCGCCGAGCAGCCGAGCCTCAGCGCATCGCCCACGCCGCCGTGCACGGCCTGGTCCTTGGCGGTCGCGAGGCTGTTGGCGCTGTTGACCTTGAGGATCGTCGGGACCGCGCCGGCGAAGCTGTCGGCTCCCGCCTCGATCATGCCGAGCGGCGCCGCGTAGGCGTTGAGCCCGGCATCCACGGCGAGCTGGAAATGGTAGTGCGGGTCGTAGGCGTCGGGGTTGGGGGCGAAGCTGCGCGCGGGGCCGTGCTCGAAACCCTGGTCGACCGGCAGGATCACCATCTTGCCGGTCCCGCCGAGCTTGCCGTGCATCAGGATGCGGGCGAGGTTCGCCTTGGTTCCCGGGTTGTCGCTCTCGTAACCGGCAAGGATCTT
>JAPPHW010000225.1 GCA_028820945.1 Defluviicoccus sp. | reverse complement strand
ACGACTTGCCGGAGCTTCCCTGGGACGCCGAAGACGGACCGGTCTTTCAGGCGCCGTGGGAAGCGACCGCGTTCGCCATGGCGGTCCGGCTGTCGGAGGCGGGGACGTTTACCTGGGGCGAGTGGGTCGAATATCTGTCGACCGAGATAGCGGCGGCGAAGCAGCGGGGCGATCCCGACCTCGGGGATCGCTACTACGAACACTGGCTGGCCGCCCTCGAGAAACTGGTGATCGACAAGGGGCTGGGTTCGGAGACCGAGCTTGCCGCGCTCAAGCATGACTGGACCGAGGCGACCATCCACACCCCGCACGGTCAGCCGATCGAGCTGAAGAAGCGCACGCCCGTCGACTGACCGCCTACATGTCCCGCCAGTCGCCTTCCCCCTCGAAGGCGGCGGCGGCACGGTAGATCGTCGCCTCGCGCCATTTCCCGGCGACCAGCATCATCCCGACCGGCAACCCGTCTCTCATGCCGCAGGGAATGGACATGGCGGGATGACCGGTCACGTCGAACGGCGACGTGTTGGGCAGCATCTCGAAGGCGCGCTGGCAATAGAGGGCGAGCGGCGCATCGTCGGGCGGCAGCGGGGTCGCCTTCATCGGCAGGGTCGGCATGAGCAGCAGGTCGCAGCTCTCGAACGCCGCGTCGTAGTCGGCCCGGAGCTTGCGGGCGAGGTTCTGCGCCTTGGCGTAGTAGTGCCCGCCGAAATGCTTGAGGTAGTACTGGCCGATCAGCATGCAGATCTTGAGCGTGTCCGAGAGCTCGTCCGCGCCGCGCCGCCAGCCCGCGTGGTAGTCGAGCAGCGACGTGGTGTACATCCCCTTCCAGCCGGTCCCCATGCCGTTGCCGAGCATCATCTGGTTGGTCAGCCCCTCGATGGCGATCGGCGTCCAGATGGCGGGGCCGTCGAGATGGGCCGGGATGGAAACCTCCGCGACCGAGGCGCCGAGGCCGTTGAAGACCTTGGAAGCCGAGCGCACCGCGGCGTCCACGTCGGGCTCCGAGGACGCGTGTCCGAAACCCTCCCTCACCACGCCGATCCTCAGGCCTTCCGCGCCTTGCCCGACGGCGGCGACATAGTCGTCGACCTGCGGGTCGTATTGCCGAGGGTCGAGGCCGTCGGCCCCGGCGATCGCCTGCAGCATGACGGCGTTGTCGCGCACGTTCCCGGTCATCGGCCCGGTGTGGTCGATGGTGGTCTCGATCGGCATCACGCCGGTATAGGGGACCAGGCCGTGGGTCGGCTTCAGGCCGTAGCAGCCGCTATAGGAGGACGGGATCCTGATCGAGCCGCCCTGATCGCCGCCGATGGCCATGTCGACCTCGCCGCCCGCCACCAGAGCCGCCGAGCCCGACGAGGAGCCGCCGGCGGAGTAGCCGGGCTTGTGCGGGTTTTCCACCTGACCGTGAGCGCTGGTGTGGCTGCCGCCGGACAGGCAGAAATACTCGCAATGCGCCTTGCCGACGATGGTGGCGCCGGCGTCGAGCAGGCGGGTGGCGATGGTCGCGTCGAGGTCGGGCGTATACCCTTGGAGGGTAGACGCGCCGTTCATCATCGGCACCCCGGCGAGGCAGACATTGTCCTTGAGGGCAACCGTCCGGCCCGACAGGGGCCCGTCCGCCGCGCCGCGAATTTCCGTCCTCACGTACCAGGCGTTGTAGGGGTTGTCGTCGGCCGGGGGGTGGCTGAAGTCGCCGCGGGGATACTTCACCGGCGGCAGATAGTCCGCCATCGCATCGACCGCGTCGTAGGCGTCGAGCGTGCCCTGCATCACGTCGAGGAAGTCCTGGATACGGTCGTCTGTCATGCTCATGCTCAGCTCCGCGACGACTTCCTTAAGCTGGGCATGTGTCGGTCTCTGCGCTGTCATGTCCGCAACCCTCCCGTTGAAAACGAACTCCGGGCGGCGTGGGAACGCCGGACGGTCGGTTCTCCAGTCACACTATCCGGCGAAGTTTTGGGTGTGAAGGCAAATTGCGGTGTGGCAGACCGGCGGCCGACTGGAGTCTATGAACCGTTCCCGCCACCTTCTCCCTCGCCGCCCTGTCGTCGTTTCGACCGGAGCGGCGCTTGACGGGTTCCAACGGGCGGCGTTAGTGTTTTGAGGGCTGATGCCTAGGTCTGAAAGGTGAGAGGATTAACCGGGATTCGCTGTGATCGTCAGAACGACTCCGGGGCTGCTCTCGCAACAACGAATGATCGGTCGCCCGCGCGTGCCGACGTCACGGTTGTCCGGGAGGACGAACGCTCGGACCAGCGTTCGTCCGCCGGAATGCCTCCCATGAGAGTCGATAGCGAAGGTTACCGGGCGACACGAGGGAGAAACGCATGATTGCTCGAACGCAAAGCCGGGTGTCGATCCCGACGAATCTCGTCGCCATCGCCCTCTGCGCCTTCATCGGGCTCGCGATCGTCGGAATCGCCGGTCACGCGCAGACTTCCGCGCTGCATGACGCCGCGCACGACACCCGCCACGCAGCGGGCTTTCCCTGCCACTAGGCATGTTCTCCCGCATTCTGGTCAGCGGGCTCTTCGCTGGCTTCGCGGCGGGGCTGATCGCGGCCCTGCTTCAGCTCGCATTCGTCCAGCCGATCCTGCTCCACGCGGAGCTCTATGAGAGCGGCCAGCTCACCCATTTCGGCGGGGCGAAGGCGGGCGCGGTGGCTGCCGCAGGCGACGTCGACGTCGACCTCGTCCGCGACGGGTTGAGCGTCCTCTTCACCACCCTGCTCTACACCGGCTACGCCCTGATCCTGGTCGCGGCGATGGCGCTGGCGGAAGAGCGCGGGTTCCGGATCGCCGTCCGACAGGGCCTCCTCTGGGGCCTCGCCGGGTTCGTGGCGGTGCAGTTCGCCCCCGCCGTGGGGGTGCCGCCCGAACTTCCGGGCTCGGCCGCCGCCGACATCGGCCTGCGCCGGCTCTGGTGGCTCGGCACCGTGGGCGCCACCGCGGCGGGCATCGTCCTGATCGCGTGTGGCAAGGGTTGGACCGCCCGGGGCATCGCCGCGGTCCTCATCCTCGCGCCCCATGTCATCGGCGCGCCGCATCCGGAGACGTTCGCCGGACCGGCCCCGCCGGAGCTTGCCGCGATGTTCGCGGGCCGGGCGCTCGGCGTCGGCCTGGTCGCCTGGGCCCTGCTCGGGCTGTTCGCCGCCTGGTTCTGGATCCGCGAGGGCAAGCGGACCGAGGACGCCGCGCGTACCGCCTGACCGACCATGCCGCGCGCGCTGGGGCTCCTCCTGATCGGCCTTTTGCTGGGCGGCGGAGTCGGGTTCTTCCTCGCCGCCGCGAACAACGTCGCCCTCGACGGACACCATCATCCTGCCGCCGAAGATGCCGGCCACAGCGGCACAGTCGACCTCCCCGCCGGACCCGGCGCGCCGACGCTCGATTTCCGCGCGGTCAGGGACGCGGCATCGGGCTGGAACCTGCACGTCGTGACGACCGGCTTCCGGTTCGCACCGGAGAACGTGAACGAACCCCACCGTCCCGGAGAAGGCCATGCCCATGTTTACGTGGACGGAAAGAAGGTCGCCCGCATCTACGGACCCTGGTTCCACCTCGGCGCGCTGCCGCAAGGCAGGGTCACGCTGGCCGTGACGCTCAACGCGAACGACCACAGCATTCTCACGATAGCGGGCCGCCCGCTGAAGGCGGAAAAGACGATAACCGTCGAGTGAGTTCCGGCGGTCAGTCGTTTCCGGGTTCGAGCAGGATCGCCGCGCTATCGGTGCGCCTGTCCCTGCGCGTCCACCGGCCGGCGTCGACAGTGGCGATGAAGTCCTGCACCGCGGCATTGAAGGCGGCCGGCTCCTCGAGGTTCGCCGTGTGTCCGGTCCTCGGCAGCACCACCAGGCCGGAGGTTGGGATGGTCTCCTTGAGGAACACGCCGGTCGCGAGCGCCGGGCGGTCCTCGTCCCCGTGCAGGATCAGGGCGGGAACCGTCATCTCCGCCAGGCGCTCGCGCAGGTCCCACGGCGACGGGCGGCGCATCTGCACGCCGCGGAGCGTGAGCGCCGCGCCGCGCGCTGAGTGCTCCTGAAGCTGTTGGATGAACTCGGCGAAACCGCGCGGATCCTTGTTCTCCAGCTGCTCGCGCCCCGGCCCCGAACCGTAGATCGGCGCGAACGCTTCCGGCCCCTCGCTCTCCCAGCGTTCGGCCACCGCCTCGACCTCGGCGCGGAAGCGGTCGGCGGTGTCGGGCTCGGCGCCGAAACCGACACCGCCGATGACCACGGAGAGGGCCCGGTCGGCATGGTCGAGGCCGAAATGCATCGCCGCGAAGCCGCCCATCGAGAGGCCGACGCAATGCGCCTTGTCGATGCTCAGGCGATCGAGCGTCTCGGCAATGTCGGCGACCGCGCGGGCCTGGCTGTACATCGCGACGTCGTCGGGTACGTCGGACGGGGGATAGCCCCGGGCGTTGAACGCGACGCAGCGGTAGCGGCGGCCGAAATACCGCATCTGCTGTTCCCAGGCGCGGTAGTCGCCGGAGAATTCGTGCACGAACACGATGGGCGTGCCGGACCCGGTCTCCTCGTAGTAAAGGCGGACGCCGTCGCTGGCGGTAACGTAAGGCATGGTTCCTCGCCGGTCTCGTTCGGTGCCTTTCCCGCCGGACCATAGTCTTTCCTTGCCGCCGGCAGTAGCGCCGCGCTCTACTGTCCATCGGCGCAACAGGGAGGGCGACATGGCGGGACAGACCACAAAGAGCGACGAGGAATTCTTCGCCGAACGGGGGTTCGGGCTCAAGATCGGCTTCGGCGAGCGGCCGGCGCTGATCGTGATCGACATGCTCAAGGCGTTCACCGATCCGAACCGGATGCTGGGCGCCGATCTCGATGCCGAGATCGAGGCCATCGTACCGCTGCTCGACGCCGCGCACGAACGCGACATCCCGGTTGTCTTTTCGACCGTGATCTACGAGGACGACGACCTCAAGGACGCCGGCATCTGGGCGCTCAAGCAGAAGGGCGTGGTCACGCTCAAGGCCGGCGACGACGGGGTGGAGGTCGACTCGCGGCTCGACTTCCGGCCGGGCGACACGCTGCTGGTCAAGAAATACGCATCGTGCTTCTACGGCACCGACATCGTCTCGCGGTTGATGGCGCACGGCGTGGACACGCTGATCATCACCGGCTGCACGACCTCGGGCTGCGTCCGCGCGACCGCCGTCGATGCCTGCCAGGTGGGGTTCCGGCCCATGGTGGTGCGCGAGGCGGTGGGCGACCGCTCGCAGGCGGCGCACGACCAGAGCCTGTTCGACCTCAACGCGAAATACGCCGACGTGGTCTCGCTCGACGAGGCGCTGCAATATTTGTTCACGATCGGCCACAACCGTCCGGCCGCATCGGGCTAGACCAAGGGAGGCAGCCATGGAACATGGACGCTTCGACTATTCGGCGATCGCCGACCGGGAGCCGTTGCGCTTCCCGGGCGGCGCGCGCGTCGCGGTGTGGGTGATCCCCAATATCGAGCATTTCCACTGGGACAAGCCCTCGACCTCGGTCACCGCGGTGACGGTGCATCTCAAACCCGACGTGCTGAACTACTCGTGGCGCGATTTCGGGGTGCGGGTCGGGATCTGGCGGATGATGGAGGTGATGGAGCGCCACGGGGTCAAGGGCACGGTCGCGCTCAACTCCGAGGTCTGCGGGCAGTACCCGCGCATTGTCGAGGCCGGCAACGAGCTCGGCTGGGAGTGGATGGGGCACGGCAGCACGAACTCGGTGCTGTTCAACGACCAGCCGGAAGAGGAAGAACGCCGGCTGATCGGCGACATCGTCTCCACCATCGCGGACGGCACCGGGACCGCGCCCAGGGGCTGGCTCGGACCGGCGCTCAGCGAGAGCTTCAACACGCCCGACATCCTCGCCGAGAACGGAATCGAATATGTCTGCGACTGGGTCAACGACGAGCAGCCCTATCCGATGAACGTCAGGACGGGCTCGCTGATCTCGATGCCCTACTCGATCGAGATCAACGACATCCCCGCCTTCCTCGACCGCGGGCTGGGGGCGGAGGAGTTCTACCGGATGATCGTCGACCAGTTCGACGTGCTCTACGAGGACGGCGC
>JAPPHW010000125.1 GCA_028820945.1 Defluviicoccus sp. | reverse complement strand
AGCCCGTGGTGGTCGAGGCGATCGAGACCATCCTCGCCGCCGCCAAGCGGCACGGAAAGCGCGCCGGCATCCAGTGCAACGACACCGGATACGCAAGGCGCATGATCGACTCCGGCTTCGACCTGGTGACGGTGATGAGCGACCAGCGCCTGCTCGCCGCCGCCGGAAACAAGGTGGTCGCCGACATGCGCGAGGGCGGCGGGTAGCGTCTCTCGGTATGTTAGTCTGACCCGCATTCATTGGGGCGGTCCCATGAACTGGCACGACTACATCCATAGCGATCCGTCGGTCATGGTCGGCAAACCGGTGATTCGCGGCACCCGGCTATCGGTCGAGTTCCTGCTCGGCCTGTTGGCGGAAGGCTGGACCGAACGGCAGATTCTGGAAAGTTACCCGCAGCTTTCGCGGGAGGCGTTGCGAGCGACATTCGCCTTTGCGGTCGAATGCACGCGGGACGAGCCGGTTTACGATGTCAGCGGCGAGGCGACGGATTGAAGCTGCTCGCGAATGAGAAGGCGCATATAGGGATTGCTTGGCGGGACAGGAGGGCCGCGACACTTCTTCCGTCATGCCCGGACTTGTTCCGGGCATCCACGTCTTCCGGCATCGCGCTGTGAGCGGGGACAAGCGATCCGGCCGACCCACGTGGATGCCCGGAACAAGTCCGGGCATGACGAGGGAGAGGTGGGCGGGCCCCCGGTGCCGCGCGCGGACGGTCGGCATTTGCCGAGCGGAAATGCCGACAGGCCGGTCGAGTCGGCAAAGGTCGGCATTCCCGCCCGGCATCCGCGGGACGCGAATGTCGACCCGGTAGCGATTTGCCTACCCGATGCCTATGTCGACCGGCGAAAGACGCTAGCGTCGTGGACCTCCCCGGCCGAGGTGTCCATATGAGCCAAAAAAATCCTTAAAGACCATTTTTTGCTTGACTCGGGACGCGTTTTGGGGTATATTTGTCAGAGTGGATAAGTGGGCAAGGGCGCCGGGAGAGAGGCCGGTGCCCTTTTCCGTCGGGGCAGGGAGCGGAGCGATGACAGCGGACAGGAACCGCCCATACGAAAGCATCTGGGCGGATTTGCAGGGGGTTCCCTTCGAGCAGGGCTATGCCGATGTGGGCGGGATCGCGACCCGCTATCTCCGTGCGGGGAGCGCGGGCAAACCCGGCCTGATCTTCCTGCACGGCACGGGCGGTCACGCGGAGGCCTATGTCCGCAACCTCGCCGCGCACGCGCCGCATTTCGACACCTACGCGATCGACATGCTCGGCCACGGCTATACCGGAAAGCCCGACTACGACTACGAGATCCCGCGCTACATCGATCATCTGGCGGGGTTTCTCGACGCGGTCGGGATCGACAGGGTTTCGCTCTCCGGCGAGTCGCTGGGCGGTTGGGTCGCGGGTGCCTTCGCCGTCGCCCATCCGGACCGGATCGACAAGCTGGTGCTCAACACCGCCGGGGCCGACATGGTGAATCCGAAGGCGCTCGCGGCGCTTCGGGCCTCCACGGCGGCCGCGGTGGAGGATCCGAGCTGGGAGCGCGTGCGCACACGTCTCGAATGGCTGATGCACGACAATTCCGACGTCCATGACGACCTCGTCGCGAGCCGGCAGGCGATCTATTCGCGCTCCGAGATGAAAGGCGGCGTCAACCGCATCCTCTGCCTCCATACCCCGGAGGCGCGGCGGCGCTTCGCCGTCAAGCCGGAGGAATGGGCGCGGATCGAGGCGCCCACTCTGGTGCTCTGGACCAGCCACGACCCGACCGCGACCGTCGACGTGGGCGAGACGCTGGCCGGTATGATCCCGGGCGCCAGGTTCGTCGTCATGCAGGATTGCGGGCATTGGCCGCAGTTCGAGGACGCCGAGACCTTCAACCGCATCCACATCGATTTCCTGCTCGGCCGCGACTGAGCCGCACCCGTTCAAAGGAGAGAGCCCGCCATGGCTGACCATCACGACATGCTCGGCAAGACGTTTTTCGCGATAATCACCCAACCGGCGCCCGGCACCACGCCGGACCAGCTGCGGGCGACCCTGCCGGCGCATCTCGACCACCAGGTGAAGCTGGAGCAAGAGGGCGTCCTGTTCGCGGCCGGCCCGCTCGACGCCGAGGACGGCTCGCGCCGGGGCCTGATCGTGATCCGCGCGGACTCGTTCGCCGAGGCCAGGAGGATCGCCGATACCGACCCGTTCCACGCCCAGGGGCTCAGGACCTACACCGTCGAGCAATGGACCGTGAACGAGGGGAGCTACACGGTCCGTCTCACCTATTCGGACCAGCGGCTGTCGCTCGGCTAGGCCCGGCGCGGCGATGCGCAATTTCGAACTGCCGGGGCGGTCCCCCGTCTACGCGACGGGCGGCATGGCGGCGACCTCGCATCCGCATGCGACGCTGACCGCCGTCGAGACGCTGAAATCCGGCGGCAACGCGGTCGACGCGGCGGTCGCGGCGGCGGCCGTGCTCGCGGTGGTCGAGCCGCAGATGACCGGGATCGGCGGCGACTGCTTCGTCCTCTACGCGCCGGCGGGGGGCGGTGTCGTCGCCTATAACGGGTCCGGCCGGAGCCCGGCGGCGGCGAATGTCGACCGGTATGTCGCGCAGGGCATCCGGCAAATGCCGGCGATCGGAGCTCATGCCGTCACCGTCCCGGGAGCCGTGGAGGCCTGGAACCGGCTGGTGGGCGACCACGGACGGAAACCGTTCGGCGATCTGCTGGCGCCCGCGATCCGTCTGGCCTCGGACGGGTCGGCGGTTCACCCGAGGGTCGCCTACGACTGGGCCGGCTGCGAACGCCTGCTCGCGCGGACGCCGGAAACGGCGGCGATCTATCTCAACGGCGGCCGGGCGTATCGGGCGGGGGAGCTCCACCGGATGCCGGCGCTTTCCGCGACGCTCGCCCGCATCGCGGAGGACGGGCCTTCGGCGTTCTACGAAGGCGAGGCGGCGGAGAGCATGGCGGCGACGCTCGCGTCCTATGGCGGGCTTCACACGGTCGGGGACTTCGCGGCGCATCGCGGCAACTACGTCGAGCCCATCGTCACCGCATACCGCGGCCACGAGATCTGGGAGTGCCCGCCCAACGGCCAGGGGCTCACGGCGCTGCTGATGTTCAACATCCTGTCGGGCTTCGACCTGGAGGGGCTGGGGCCGACCGACCCGACGCGCCTCCACCTGGAAGCCGAGGCGGGCCGGCTCGCCTATCGCGACCGGGACCTCTACATCGCCGATCCGGACCGCGCGCACGTCCCCGTCGACGACCTGTTGTCGGAGTCCTACGCGGCGGAGTTGCGCCGGCATATCCGCCCCGACCGCGCGATGGACGATCTGCCGCCGGCCAGGTTCCCCGCGACGTCGGACACGGTCTATCTCGCCGTCGTCGACGGCGAGGGCAACGCGATCAGCTTCATCAACTCGCTGTTCGCGAAGTTCGGCGCGGCGGTCGCCGATGCCCGGACCGGCGTGCTGTTCCAGAACCGGGGGAGCGCCTTCCTGATCGACCGCGACCACCCCAACGCCATCGGGCCGTCCAAGCGTTCGCTGCACACGATCATGCCGGGAATGATGACGAGGGACGGCGAGGCGGTCATGCCGTTCGGCGTCATGGGCGGGCATTACCAGCCGTTCGGTCACGTCCATCTGGTGACGGGCCTGCTCGATTGCGGGCTCGACGTGCAGCAGGCGATCGACGCGCCCCGCATCTTCCATTTCGGCGGCATGATGGCGCTCGAAGACGGCATTCCGCGCGAGACCGCCGACGCCCTCGCCGCGATGGGGCACGACATCTGCCCCGCCGGCGTGCCGCTGGGCGGGGGTCAGGCGGTGACGATCGAGCGCGAGAACGGCGTGCTGGTCGGCGGTTCCGACCCCCGCAAGGACGGCTGCGCGCTCGGCTACTAGGAAGGATCGTGCTACCGTTGGGCCGAGCGCCCGGCCGACAGGGAGGAACAGGCATGGCAAAGCTGCGCCATATCGCGATCGCGTGCGACGACGTCGAGGCGACCGCCAAATTCTACGAAGAGGTTTTCGAGATGAAGCGCGTGGGCGAGACCAGCGCCTCGCTCGCCGACGGCGTCTATCTCTCGGACGGCGTCATCAACCTCGCGATCCTCGACTACAAGACCGACGAGGCCGCCGGCGAGGAACGCGGCAAGGACTATGTCGGCGTGCATCATTTCGGCTTCTGGGTCGACAATCTGGAGGATGCCGAGAAGGACATCGAAGCGAATGGCGGCACGTTCTTCCTCGATTTGCCGATCGACAAGGAGTCGCTCTACTACGAGAAGAAGTACCGCGACCCGAACGGCATAATTTTCGACATTTCCCAGAACGGCTGGGTCGGCACTTCGAAATAGGTTCGCGGGGGCGGCGATGAGCGATGCGCGGGTGACGGCGGTCAGAAGCGTCGAGTTCGGCGTCCGAAATGTCGAGTCGGCCGCGGACTTCTACGGCGGGGTCTGGAACCTCGATCCGGTGGCCGAGCACGACGGCGCGCGCTATTTCCGAGGCACCGGGCCGGAACACCACATTCTCGCGCTGCACGAACGGGAGGAGCCGGCCCTGATCCGGGTCAATCTCGCCGCGCCGGACAGGCAAGGCGTGGACGGCCTGCATGAGCGGTTGTCGACGCTCGATCTGCCGGCGCTCGGCACGCCGGACGCGCTGAGCGGGCCGGGCGGCGGGTACGGGTTCGCGTTCGAGGACAAGGAGGGACGCAAATTCGCGGTCTCGTCCGACGTAGCGACCCACGACGACTCCCAGGACGCACGCGACAGGCCGCGCAAGATCTCCCATTGCGTGCTGAATGCCGCCGACATGGAAGGCTCCGCCGCTCTCTTCACCGAGGGCCTCGGCTTTACGGTCAGCGACCGGACCGGCCATCTCTGCTTCCTGCGCTGCAATTCCGATCACCACAGCATCGCGCTCGGCCACGGCGACGCGCCGACGCTGCACCATGTCGCGTTCGAAATGACGGACCTCGATTCGGTGATGCGCGGGGCGGGACGGATGCGGGATGCCGGCTACCCGATCGAATGGGGGGTGGGCCGGCACGGACCGGGCGCCAACGTGTTCTCCTATTTCCTGGGTCCGGACGACTACATCATCGAGTACACCGCCGAGGTCGAGCAGGTGGACGACAGCTACCCCAAGCGAAGCGCGGATTACTGGGCCGGCCTCAACCCGCCCGGCTGGACCGACCGCTGGGGAATCGCCGGACCGCCGTCGGACAGAATGAAGGCGGCGCAGGCCAGGATCGCCTTCGCCTGAGGAACCCCAGGATGAAATTCGTCGACATCGATACGCTGGTCTTCGCCGCGCCCGACATGAAGACCGCCAAACGCTTCTACACCGACTGGGGCCTCACGAAAGTCAGCGACCGCCGGTCGGGCGCCATCTTCGAGACCGGCATCGGCGCGCGGCTCGACATCCGCCCCGCCGGTCACCGCTCGCTGCCGCCCCCGGCGGCACCGGGCATGAACTTCCGCGAGGCGATCTGGGGCGTCGAGACCCCGGAAGACCTCGACGCCGTTCACCGGGAGATCGCGCGGGACCGCGAGGTGACGGTCGACGAGGACGGCACGATTCATTGCGTCGATCCGTACGGCATCGCGGTCGGCTTCCGCGTCTGGCAGCGCGACGGGCAAGTGGACGCGGCGCGGTCGGCATTCAACGGCTACGGCAATGTCGAACGCCCCGACGAGCGCGCGAAGATCTACAAGCGCGCGCGGCCGATCCGCATGGGTCATATCGGCTTCCTGCTGCCCGACCTGAAACCGGCGGAGAAGTTCTACGGCGACCGGCTCGGCTTTCCGGTCTCCGACCGCTATGCCGGCGGGCGGGGCCTGTTCCTGCGCTGCGCGGTCGAGTCCGACCATCACAATCTCTTCCTGATCAGGAGCGGCGACGGGAGCATTGCCTTCCACCATGTCGCCTTCGAGGTGCGCGACATCCACGAGGTCTTCGGCGGCGGCATCTATTTCGACCGCAAGGGCTGGGACACCGAGGTCGGGCCGGGGCGCCACCCGGTGTCGTCGGCCTATTTCTGGTACTTCAAGAGCCCGTGCGAGGGCGCGGTCGAGTATTTCGC
>JAPPHW010000173.1 GCA_028820945.1 Defluviicoccus sp. | reverse complement strand
GCCCCGCCCGCAAAAATTAAACCGGACAGCAGTGGAACAAGTCCGGGCATGACGGTGGGGGAAAGCGGGCGACGGCGGGAACGACGACGGGAACGGCGACGGGAGACGCCGGCGTACCGAAATCCGGGCCTCGACCCGCGCGATCCGCCGGAAACCCGCTCGTACTCGAACCCTTCGCCCCGCCCGCAAAAATTAAACCGGACAGCAGTGGAACGAGTCCGGGCATGACGTGTGGGGACGGTGGAGGTTCCGGGCTATAGTGCCGCGGCACTCCACTCGCGGGGGAACGAACATGGCCGCAGCAACCGCCGCCGCCGTCGACGCCCGGCCGGTCGCCGATCCGGCGGACTGGACCGGGGCGGAGCTCGCCGGCCGCACCGACTGGCGCTTCGAGGCGACGGCGGCGGAGAGCGCGCACCTGGTCGACATGGCGCGCGCCGCCGCGGCCCGGCTCGGCGGCGATCCGAACCGGCTGCTCGCGGCCTCGCGGTCGGATTTCGAGCTCGGGCCGTTCGGCGAGCGGGCGGAGGCGATGCTTGAGGCGGTGCGGGACGGGCCCGGGATCGCGCTCTATCGCGGGCTGCCGATGGACGACCTCTCGCCGATCGAGGTCGCGGCGGTCTACTGGGCGATGGGGCTCCGCATGGGCACCGCCCAGTCGAACAACCCCGAGGGCGACACGATCGGGCACGTGCTCGACGCCGGGCGGGAATACGGCCACCCCAAGCACCGGGGCTACCAGACCGCCGTCGAGATGGACTATCACTGCGACCAGACGGACGCCGTCGCGCTGCTCTGCATCCGCACCGCGAAATCGGGCGGGACCTCCAAGATCGTGAGCTCGGTCAGGCTGCGCAACGAGGTGCTGCGCCGCCGCCCCGACCTGCACGCGGTGCTGACCCGCCCGTTCTGCTGGACCAAGCACGGCGAGAAATACGCCGACGAGGCGCCCTTCTTCGAGGGCCCGGTGTTCAACTTCGCGGACGGGCGGCTCTCCACCGCCTTCGGGCCGCAGCACATCAAGAAGGGCCACCTGCTGCCGGAAGCTCCCGACATGACGGCGGCGCAGCGCGAGGCGATCGACTTCGTGCTCGCGCTCGCCGAGGAGCACCGCGCGACGATGGAGTTTCGCCGGGGCGACGTCCAGATCCTCAACAACTACACCTGCGTCCACACCAGGACCGCGTTCGAGGACTGGCCGGAGCCCGAACGCAAGCGGGTGCTGTGGCGGCTCTGGCTCGCGATCCCCGACTTCCGCGCGCCCACCCCCTATTCCACGCAATGGTCGCGCGGCGTCGCCACCGAGAGCACCCGGCGGCGGATCGTGCTGGACTATCCGGGGTAGAGTTCAATCGATTTCTTGGAAAACCGCCATAAATCGTTAATAATCAAGAGACTTACTCGCTTACCGTCTGCTGTCGTGGGCGCTATCCGGGTCCCCGGGGGACACGAACACGGCCCCCCTGTCGCGACAATGTTTCACGTGAAACATTACGTGCGTCCCTCGATACGGCGCTTCGCGCCTACTCGGGATGAGGGAATTTTTTCGGGCACCCCTCCCTCACCCTGAGTAGCCGCGAAGCGGCGTATCGAAGGGTCGGCGACCGAACCGAGATCAGGATCCGAACGCCAGGTCGGCGGGTGAGATCAGCACGTCGAACTGGGCGCACCAGATCACCACGCTCGGGAACTTCTTCAGGTCGACGCCGGCCGGGATGGGGTATTTCTGGCTCCCCTGGAAGGCGCGCAGCTTGCCGAGGTCGACGAACATGGTGCCCTCGACGTCGGACGATCTGCGGACCTTCTCGCGCGGCACTAGGTAGACGTGGAACGCCGGGCCGGGCCCGACCTCGAAGTCGGGCTCGAGGAAGACCAGGTTCTCGTAGACCGTCACCTTGCCCATGCCGTAGTGGATGGGGTCGTTCTTGTCGGCATGGATGAAGGTGCCGCGCGCGGCGACCGTCGTCGCCTCGCCCTCGGCCAGCGTCTCCGCCGCGGGCGGCGGGGGGAACACGTAGGGGAAGACGAAGAAGCCCACGGCCACCCCGAAGGCGGTCCCGAGCGCCCCGCCCAGGAAGAACGTCCAGATCCATCTCGGCATCGCCGCTACTCCTCGATCGCGTAGGGGTGATAGGCCGCCGCCGGGAACATGTCGAGGCGCGGCGGGGAGAAGAACTCGGTGATGGTGCACTCCTCGTCGTACCAGGACTGGTGCTCGACGCCGCCCGGGATCACCAGCGCCTCGCCGGGGCCGACCTCGGTTATCGCGCCGTCGCCGATCCGGTAGCGCATCCGGCCCGAGTGCACGATGGTGATCTGCTCGTTGGGGTGCGAATGGCGCGGCACCTCGGTGCCGGCGGCGAGCGTGCCGAAGAACACCATGCCCTGGCTGCCCGACAGCACCTTCACCTCGCCCACCTCGATCCGGTGGGTCGGAATATCCGCGATCCTGTGATAGGGGCCCATGCGGCCGCTCCCGTCCCGGTTCCCGTCGCGCCGCAGGGTATCAGGGCTCCGCTCCGGAGAGCAGCAGGAAAGTCGCGTTGTCCTGGTGGGGGCCGGCGGCGGCGCGGACGCCGTCCATCAGCGCGTCGGCCGCCGCCTCGACGCCGCCTTCCGCCGCGCGGAGATGCCCCGCGATCTCTTCCTCGGTCAGGGTCTCGATCCCGTCGCTCGCGATCAGCAGGAACTCGCCCGGCAGGAGGCGGCCGTGGCGATAGCCGCAATCGACCAGCTCCGGCGCGCGCGCGGTCACCGCCGAGCGCAGCATGTGGCGCCGCGGGTCCGAGCGCGCCGCCTCCGCCAGCAGCGGCGCCATCGAGTGGTCCGCGTTGAGCCGCAGGAGCGCGCCGCCGGCGAACAGCCACATCGGCGAATCGCCCACGCTCAGCCAGTCCGTCCCGCGCCGGTCGTGAAGCGCCGCGACGATTGTGGTGCCCATGCCCCGGAGCCGCCGGTCTCCGGCCTCGCGCGCGCGCAGTTCCGAGACCGCCGCCGCCAGGCAGCCCCGCAGCCGGGCCTCTACGGTGCCGCGCGCGCCCGGGAAGCCGCGCAGGAAGGCGTCGACCGCGATCCGGCTCGCCTCCGCCCCGCCGGCATGGCCGCCCATCCCGTCGGCCAGCACCATGAGCAGCGCCGCCGGCGCGAGCTCCAGCGTTCCGAACGAGTCCTCCTGATAGGGCCGCGCGCCCTGCCATTGCCGGCAGGCGAGCGGCGATCGCGCGGTCACCGTCCCCGACCCTCCCTCGCGGCGGCGCAGCATGGACATTCCGGCGGCGGGATGGCAAGGGGAGGGCGGGACCGCGGAGGAGCGCGCGATGTTGAACAGCAGAGACAGAATCCTGACCACCCATGTCGGCAGCCTGCCGAGGCCGCCGGCGCTGATCGAGGCGTTCGTCGCCGAGGACCGGGGCGTGGCGATCGACCGCGCGGCCTACGAGGCGACGCTGAGGGAGGCCGTCGACGGGGTCGTCGCCCGCCAGGTCGCGCTCGGCATCGACATCGTCGACGACGGCGAGTTCTCCAAGCGCGGCTTCGCGGTCTACGCCAACGAGCGGCTGGAGGGGCTGGAGGCCCGGCCTAAGCCGCGCGGCATCCCGTGGGGCGGCTCGCGCGAGGCGCTGGCCTTCCCCGAGTTCTACGAGGCGACCCGGCCGCACGGCGCGGGCTCGCTCGCGCCCGCGGTGGAGACGGTCTGCGTCGGGCCGGTCCGCTACAAGGGGCGGGCGCAGCTCGACCGCGACCTCGCCAACCTCCGCGCCGCCGTCGACGCGCACGGCGCGGAGGAGGCGTTCGTGCCGGCGATCTCGCCGGTCGACGTCGCGGGCAACCAGACCAACGAGCATTATTCCTCCGACGACGATTTCCTCTACGCCGTCGCCGACGCGATGAACGAGGAGTACCGCGCCATCGTCGACGCCGGGTTCGTGCTGCAGATCGACGACCCGCACCTGGTGACCCACTACGTCAAGACGCCGGAGCTCGGGATGGACGACTACCGCGCCTGGGTCGCCTCCCGCGTCGAGGCGATCAACCACGCGCTCGCCGGCGTGCCCGAGGACCGGGTGCGCTACCACACCTGCTACGGCATCAACATGGGGCCCCGGGTGCACGAGGTGGAGCTCGGCTGGGTGCTCGACCTGGTGCTCAGGATCGAGGCCGGCGCCTATTCCTTCGAGGCGGCGAACCCGCGCCACGAGCACGAATGGCGGCTCTGGAAGGACGCGAAGCTGCCCGACGGCAAGCTGCTGATCCCCGGCGTCATCACCCACTCCTCGGTCCTCGTCGAGCACCCCGAGCTGATCGCCGAGCGGATCCTCCGCTTCGCGAACCTGGTCGGGCGCGAGAACGTGATCGCCGGCGGCGATTGCGGCTTCGGCACCAGCGCGAGCGCCACGCCCGAGGTCCACCCCAGCATCGTCTGGGCCAAGTTCGAATCCCTCGCCGAGGGCGCCCGGATCGCCAGCGAGGCGCTGTGGGGGTAGCCTCTAATGTTTCACGTGAAACAAAGGTCAGCAGTGTTGACCTATGTTTCACGTGAAACATTGGTCCGATATGGGACTATTTTTCGCGTCCCCCGGGGACACGGCAGGCGGCCCGTCCACCCCGTCCGGGCGGCGCGCGGCGCGGATGCGACCGCGAATCTGCCCGCCGCGCCAGCGCGTTGGAGGGGTTTGCTGCCGAACCGGTTCGGGAAACCGCCGCGGCCACCCCGGCGGCGGGGCCAGGTCGCCGGACTGTCAACTCTGGTTAACACCGTCCGCGCCACGACCGGGACGGAAGAGAACGGACGAAGCGGTTCCGACCGAACAGACCCGCCCTACGCCCCTCCGATCGCGGGAATACCGGGGAAAACCCGAACGCTCTGACCGGTCGCCGCGCCGCTGGCGATCATGGCGTCATCGGCCTCGACGGGTCGGTCGTCCGCATCGACGAACAGCCGGCCGGGCCGTTCGTCAGGGGCGGTGTGCGCGCAGTAATCCGAGGCTGCCTCCAGCGCCCGGTCGAGGACCTGCCGGAGGTACCGCCATCCCGGCGACCGCGCGCTGGATCGCGGTGAGCGGCATCACTTCACCAGCCTGCTCAGCTTCCGCCCGAGCTCATAGGCTTCCGCGTTGCCGCGGTGCATGAGCGCGGCGGCGACCACCGCGGCATCGGCCAGCCCGGCCTTTTCGGGATCGATATCGATGTTGTCGAGGCATCTCGCGCGGTACGTCCTGTAGGCTCTTTCGATCAGCTTCCGCGCTTCCTTGACCGCCTCCGACTCCGAGCCTTCCCGCAGCTGGGCGGCGTAGGCCTTCAGGCTGTCGACCCGGTCGGCGGGGACGAACACCTCCACGCGCTTCAGGCCGGCCCGCCGCCGGCGTTCGCGGGACCGGTGTACCCGTTCGTTGGCGGATGCGTTCGCGGCTGCCATCGGAGTGTCCTTCAGTCCTGTTACCGGTTATTGAAGCACAAATGAAACCGGAAAGGTAGTCCGCAATATTTCCGGTTATATTTAGCCAGCTGTTTCCGGTTTCAACCCCGACACCCCTCGCGAGGCCGCAAGTCGGCCCGACCGCGATGTACAACACGGAAGTTCCTGCGCTACCTTGCGTCCCTGGGGCTGCCGCCTCCGTCTACGCGCGGCCCCGACACGGGATCGATCGGTTTTCGGGAGCAAAGACCCATGGCGACAATCGAGGACGTTTCGATCGTCGATTCGAACGCTGTCGAGTCCAGGACGGTCGAGTCCGGGCTCGAAAGGACCCTCTGCGGCCAGAGCCTGTGCGGTTCCAGGACGCTGACCGTCTACCGGCGAACGGTGTCGCAAGGTCGCCGGTTCGAGCCGGGGGCGGACGACGACTATCACCTGGTCTATGTCATGGCGACGCCGAAGGACGGCCTCATCGGCTTCGACGGCGAGTCGCACGCGGCCGAGGAAGGCGCCGGCGTGCTGCTCGCCCCGGGCGAACCGGCGCGGTTCGAAGCGTCGGGGTCGGACATGGAGCTGCTGCACATGGTGACGCCCAGGCCACCCGCCGCCGTCGAAGGGGAGTTGTCCGGGGGACCGGGATATTTCTTCAACCGGCGGACGCTTCGCGCGCTCAGCGACGCGAGCGGCG
>JAPPHW010000298.1 GCA_028820945.1 Defluviicoccus sp. | reverse complement strand
CGCCGCCGACCGGAACGACCAGCGTGTCGAGATCCGGCGCGGCCTCCAGCATTTCAAGCGCCACCGTGCCTTGGCCCGCGATGACGCGCGGATCCTCGTAGGGGTGGATCAGGGCGAGACCGCGCGCCTCAACCTCTGAGTCCGCGAACGCCGCGGCCTCGGCAAGATCGTTTCCCTCCAGCACCACCGAAGCGCCCAGGGCCTCGGTATTGGCGACTTTCTGGAACGGCGTGTTCTTCGGCATGACGATGGTCGCCGCGACATTCAGCCTTCCCGCGAGACGGGCGACCGCCTGCGCGTGATTCCCCGCCGACATCGCGATCACCCCGGCCGCCCGTTCCACCTCACCCAGCCCTAGCAGGCAGTTGAGGGCCCCGCGCTCCTTGAAGGAGGCCGTGTATTGCAGGTTCTCGAGCTTGAGGCGGATATGCGTGCCCAGCATGTCCGACAGCTTGGGCGAATGAACCGTCGGCGTCTCGATCACGCTGTCCGCGATCGCCCGGGTCGCCGCTTCCACGTCGTTGAAGGTCACGCTCACCGGTGCGGCACCAGGGTGAGGCGCGCCGCGGCGTCCGGCGAATCCGGCGCGAGCGGCCCCAGCGTGAGGAAGATACCGTCGCGCCAGAGCGGCGTGAGATCACGATAATGCGGCGAGGTCAGGTGGCCCGACTGCCCCGTCGCCTGAATGAACAGCGATCGGTCGAGGTCGGACAGGTCGTACACCGCCCGGTAACCCGCGCCGTGAACGCTGGCATAGGGCGCGTTGCTTCGCGAGGAACGGTGCTGTCCGCGGTTCACCGTAAACGCGCCGCCGTCGACCGGGATGCGGATGTCGGCCAGCCGGTTGAGCAGCGGGATCCAGCCGAACAACCCATGCCGGAAATGAGCGTAATGGGCATCCCCCCAACGCCATTTGGCCGGATCGTCGCCGTACCGCGCGGTCAGCTCGGAGAGCGCGGCATCGAGCGCCTTGCCGACGGTTTCCCGGCAGACTTCCCGGGGCGGCGTGGCGATGTCGTCGCACCAGACCGTCTCGCGTTTCAGCGTTTCCCGCACGAAAGCCGGACGCAGGCTCCAGAGATCCGGAAACACCGCGCCGGTCTCGTCGGCGTACAGCAGACGGTTGAGCGCGCGCAGCCAGGCAACGAAGACCAGGGGTTCCGGGCGGCGGCGGTCCATCGTCCCGTCCCACCCGCGAAGCCGCGCGAGCACTGGGGATCGCGCTGTCGTGTCCTCCACCGCCCGCAGCATCGGCGGCAAAAGGTCCCGCGCCGCCAGGGAGACGGCGTCGTTCTGCATCGCGCCCGCGGCTGCCGGAGTTCGCGACCCCCCCGCGTCGAGCAGGGCATGGATGCGGTTCGCCCGGTAGGGCGGTGTATCGCCGTGGCCGATACGGTACGGGTAGTCGGGCCCCACCACGGGGTGGTTGGCGTTCACGATGCGCCCGTCCGCCGGGTTGAGCAGGCGGGGCAGGTCTTCATGGGGAATGTAGCCGGTCCAGTCATGCTCTCCCGTCCATCCCGGCACGGGGTAGCGGCCGTCGCCTGCGCGCCGGATCGGCATCCGCCCCGCCACGACGATGCCGATATTGCCGGCGGTATCGGCATAGACGACATTCTGCTGCGGCGCGTGGAAGAAGGAGAGGGCCGCGTCGAACTGTTCCCACGACCGCGCCCGGTTGAGCCGCCAGACCGCTTCTCCGGTCGTATCGTCCTCGCGGAGCGCCGCCGCGGCGAGCGCCACGACATGACCGGTTTTCGCGATGCTCGCGGACTTGGGGTCGACATCCGAGATCACCGGGCCGTGGCGGGTCGACCGCACGACGAGGGTCACGTCTTCCCTGCCCCGCACCCCGATCCGCTCGACGCGGCGCCCGAACGGGCGCGGACCGTCCGGCGTGAGGTATCGGTCCCGATCGTCCGGGTCCAGCCGTTCGACGAACAGGTCTTGGGTATCGCCGTCGGTGGTCGTCAGTCCCCAGGCCACGAACCCGTTGTGGCCGAGAATCGTCATCGGGACGCCCGGCACGGTGGCGCCCGCCAGGGTGAGGTCCGGAGTCTCGATACGCGCCAGGTACCAGAGCCCCGGGGCGCGAAAGCCGAGATGGGGGTCGTTGGCCAGGATCGGGCTTCCGGTCTCGGTTTGCGATCCGGCGACCGCCCAGATATTCGACGCCGTCACCGGCGCGATCGCTTCGGGCCAGTCCGTCAGAAGTGTCGAAAACAGAGATGCCCCGCCCAGCGCCGCGATCGTCGGCGGCGCGCCCCCGGGGATGTCGGGCCAGAGCTCGTCGATACGTTCGGCCGGCAGCAGCGCGGAAAGCCGCGCGCGAAGCGTCTCGGCCCGTGAATTGGCCGAGAGCCGCATCCCCATGAGACGCGCCCAGACCAGCGAGTCCGCCGGGCGCCATTTCTCCGGAGTCGCGAACGTGAGCGCGAGCTCGACCGAAACCAGGCCGGAATGGGAGTCGAGATACGCGTTGATGCCGGCGGCATAGGCTTCGAGGCTTTCGACCACCGGCGGGGAAAGCCGTTCGAGCGAGGCCTCGGCAAGCCGGTAGAGGCCGAGGACCCGCATCCAGCGGTCGACCCGCAGCGTCGGTTCTCCGACGATCTCGGACAGGCGCCCGGCACCGAGCCGCCGCATGAACTCCATCTGAAAAAACCGGTCCTGGGCGTGGACGAAGCCCAGCGCGAAATAGGCGTCGCGTTCGGTCTCCGCCCCAATGCGCGGGATGCCGTAACGGTCGCGCACGATTGAAACCGGCGCGCCGACCCCGGCAAGCGTGACCGTTCCCTCCGTACGGGGCTCGGCCGATTCGATCGCCAGCCAGACGCCGCCCAGGACGATGAGAAGGAGAACGACGAACCCGACCGCGACGCGGCGCAGCCAGGAACGGACACCGCGCCGCCGCCTTGCCCGACGGCGGATCATCCCGCCTTCAGCCGGCGCGCCACCTCTACCGCCGCGTAAGTCAGAATCCCGTCGGCTCCGGCGCGCTTGAACGCGGTCAGCGACTCGAAGAAGATCCGTTCGTCGTCGACCCATCCCGCGTCGGCCGCGGCGCGCAGCATCGCGTACTCGCCGCTCACCTGGTAGGCGTAGGTCGGCATTCCGAACGCGTCCTTAACCCGCCGCACGATGTCGAGATAGAACAGGCCAGGCTTGACCATGACCATGTCGGCGCCTTCCTCGATATCGAGCGCGACCTCGCGCAGCGCCTCGTCCGAGTTGGCGGGATCCATCTGGTAGGTCTTTTTGTCGCCGCCCGCGAGGCTCGGTGCCGAACCGACCGCATCGCGGAACGGCCCGTAAAGCGCAGACGCGTATTTCGCCGCGTATGAGAGGATCCGCCGGTCCTGGTAACCGGCTTCGTCGAGCGCACGGCGGATGGCGCCCACCCTGCCGTCCATCATGTCGCTCGGCGCGATCACGTCGCACCCCGCCTCCGCCTGGATCACAGCCTGGCGGCACAGCACCTCCAGCGTCTCGTCATTGACGATTACGCCGTCGCGCAGCAGGCCATCATGGCCGTGACTGGTGAACGGATCGAGCGCCACGTCGCACATCACCCCGATATCGGGCACCGCCTCCTTGATCGCCGCGACCGCGCGGCAGACGAGGTTCTCCGGGTTCAGCGCTTCCTCGCCGTCGGGCGTCTTGAGCGCCGGGTCGGTGACCGGAAAGACCGCCACCAGAGGGATGCCGAGCGCCGCCGCTTCCCCGGCCACGTCGACGAGGCGCGGAATGCTCAGCCGATAGACCCCCGGAAACGACCCGACCGCCGCGCGATCCTCCGGCCCTTCGTGAACGAAGGTCGGCCAGATCAGGTCGTCGACCCCGAGCCGCGTTTCGGCCACCAGCCGGCGGTTCCAGTCGGTCTGGCGGTTGCGGCGCATCCGCGTGGTCGGAAATCGTCCTTGGGCCAAAGCGTCCCCCGCTCCGTGGAACGGGCCACACTATGCGCCCGCGGGCGGGCGGATCAACAGCGCGGTTCCGGAGGCGACACGGCCCCCGGCGTCAGTTGAGCGTTAAATCCTGGAAGTCGTTGCGGTCGGAGAGGATCGTCCGCAACTTGGCGAGCGCCTTGCCCTCGATCTGGCGAATCCGTTCCTTGGTGACGCCAAAACTCTCGCCGATCTCGGCAAGCGTGCTCTTGTCCTCGCCGAGGAAGCGGCGGGAAATCACCTGCTGTTCGCGCGGCGTCAGGTCCTCCATCGCTTCGCGCAACCATGTCGCGCGAGCCGTGAAGTCGTGCCGTTCGCGGACGATGTCTTCCGGCGTCGGACTGTCGTCCGCGAGGAAGTCCTGCATCTCGTCGCCGTCGTCGCCCGAAATGCTGGCATTGAGCGACCGGTCGGGGTGGGAGAGATGCGCTTCCATTCTCTCGACCGCGGCCGCGGACACGCCGAGTTCCCGCGCGATCCGTTCGCGCTCCTCGTCCGACATGGTCGGGCGGGAATTGTCGGTAAGCTGGGCGCGCAGCCGCCTCAGGTTGAAGAACAGGCTCTTCTGCGCCGGCGTCGTGCCGATCCGGACGATCGAGGCGTTGCGAACGACGTATTCCTGGATGGCCGCCAGGATCCACCAGGTCGCATAGGTCGAGAACCGCACCTGGCGTTCCACATCGAAGCGGTTCGCCGCTTCCAGCAGCCCGACATTGCCTTCCTGGATCAGGTCGCCGACCGGCAGCCCGTAGCCGCGAAACTTGGAGGCGATCCGGACGACGAGGCGGATATGCGCGGTAATCAGCTCGCCGAGCGCGCTCTCGTCGCCCCGTTCGCGCCAGCGCCGGGCGAGATCGGCCTCGTACTCGCGCTCGAGAATGGGCGCGTCCATCACCGCCGAGATGTACCGGCGGTCGCCGCGATCAGGATAGGAAGTCGATCCCTGTGCCATTTTGCGTGTCCCCGACCCCGCGTCCGTCCGCGGACGCGGTAGTTGTTATCGAGTCGATAACATACCGGCTCCATTCGAGTGAATCAACAATAATATCGAGTCGAAACAATATTCCGGACCGGTTGGCGCTCAAGAAATTTTCTTGCCCGTGGGGTGGCCGAACCGCCCTCGGGGTTCTAAGTAAGTCGGAATGTCGGAATGCGCCCGCATAGCCGAGCTCGTCGACCGGTTGGGTAGAATGGCCCACGGTCTGCAATACGCTTCCGGCCTGAACCCGGCCCAGTGGGAAGCGCTCCGCTTCATCGCCCGCGCCAACCGTTATTCCCGCTCGCCGGGCGCCATCGCGCGCTATCTGGGCACGACGCGGGGCACCGTTTCGCAGACGCTGATCGCGCTCGAGGCCAAGGGGTATATCCGGCGGCTCAGATGCGACGCGGACCGTCGCGCATTGATGGTGGAGCTCACCGACACCGGGCGTGCGCTGATCGAGAACGATCCCCTGTGCCTCGTGCTGCAGGCGGCGGACGCGCTCGATCGCGAGGCTCAGTCCCGGCTCGCCGACGGCCTTGACGGGCTGGTGCGTGCGGTGCAGACGGCGAAGGGCATGCCGGCGTTCGGACCTTGCCTGGACTGCGTCCATTTCTGCCCGCGCGACGAGGACGCCGAATCCTGTCACTGCGCGTTGACCGACGAGCCCATCCCGGCCAGCGAGACCGCCAAGATCTGCGTGGAATTCCAGGCCGCGGCGTCGGCCTGACCGCGGTCAGACCAGGGCGGTCGCGAGTTCCGGAAACGCGACCACGAGAAGCAGAACCACCAGCATCGTCAGCGCGAACGGCGCGGCGCCCCAGAATACGTCGTCGATCCGTATCCGGTCGTCCGCCAGATTGTTGTGGATCACGAAGCAGGCGAGGCCGAGGGGCGGCGTGAGCAACCCGATCTCGACGGCGATGATGGTGACGATCCCGAACCAGATCAGGTCCACCCCGAACGGCGCCAGCGCCGGGATCGCCAGCGGCACGGTGATCAGCATGATCGAGCCGGCATCCAGAATCGTCCCCATCAGGATAATCGCGACGATGTAGATCGCCAGCAGTCCGGCGAGCCCCAGGCCGGAAGCCTCGACATAGTGCTCCATGATGTTGGGAATGCCGGTCAGCGTGATCATTCGCGAATAGATGTGCGCCGAGACCAGCAGAAAGCAGATCGAGGCGGT
>JAPPHW010000259.1 GCA_028820945.1 Defluviicoccus sp. | reverse complement strand
TGACGCCGTTCACGGTCTACCGCACCCACCCGGTCGAGGGCGTCCTGTTCGCGCTGCGGGCGACGCTGGTGCAGGCGGTCGCGATCGCCGCCTTCGTGTTTTTTCTGGGCGAGCGGGTGGAGCTCGTGACCGTGCTCGGCGCCAACGCGATAATCTTCGTCTTCAACGTCGCGGGCTCCAACCTGCGCCACAGCCATGTCCCGATTTCCTACGGGCGCGTGCTCGAACGGGTGCTGATTTCGCCCGCCCAGCACCAGATCCACCATTCGGTCGCGGCGCGGCACGCCGGCCGCAATTTCGGCACCGTTCTGGCGGTCTGGGACTGGCTCGGCGGCAGCCTTTGCCTGGCCGAACGCGGGGAGCTCCGTTTCGGCCTGCCGGGCACGGGCGCCGGGAGCCACCGCCTCGGCAATGTTTATCTGGCCCCCTTCCGGGATGCCGCCGCGATCCTGTACAAACCGCTCCTTCGGAGGTTCGATCGCATGATGTCACCGCGCAATTCGAGGTCCGCGCGCCGGGGCGCCGCGGCGGCGCTCTCCGTGGCGCTGGTCGGGTTTTCCGGCCCGGCGGCGGAGGGCGCGCCGAACAGCGAGCTCAACATCTACTCCCACCGCCAGCCCTTCCTGATAAACCCGTTCATCGAGGCCTACGAGAAGCGGACCGGGGTGACGGTCAATACCGTCTACGCCAAGAAGGGGCTGGCGCAGCGCCTCCAGGCCGAGGGCACGCGGAGCCCGGCCGACGCGGTGCTGACCGTCGATATCGCGCGCCTTCACGTCTATGCCGACAAGGACCTGCTGGCTCCGGTGGATTCGGCGGTGCTGCGAAAGAACATCCCGGCCCATCTGCGCGATCCCGGCAACCGCTGGTTTGCGTTTTCCAAGCGCGCCCGGGTGGTGGCGGTCTCGCGCAAGGCGGATGACGCCGGCCTGATCGAGCGCTACGAGGACCTGACGGACGCGCGCTGGAAGGGCCGCATCTGCGCGCGGCCCGGAAGCCATGTCTACAACCGGGCGCTGGTCGCCTCGATGATCGTGGCGCACGGGGAAGCGGGTGCGCTCTCCTGGGCGCGCGGCGTGGTCGCCAACCTCGCGCGTCGGCCGCAGGGCAACGACCGGGCGCAGGTGAAGGCGATCTTCGAAGGCGTGTGCGACGTGACGATCGTCAACGACTACTACTACGGCAAGCTCGCGGTCTCCGACGTGCCGGCGCACCGCGAATGGGCGAAGGCGGTGCGGCTGATCTTCCCGAACCAGGCGGGCCGCGGCACCCATGTGAACATCTCGGGCGGCGGGGTGGCGAAGCACTCCCGCAACAAGGCGGGCGCGGTTCGCTTCCTCGAGTTCCTGACCTCGGACGCGGCGCAGAAGCTCTACGGCTCGGTCAACTTCGAATACCCGGTGAACCCCGCCGTCGCGCCGCCTGCCGGCCTTGGCCCCCGGGGCGGCTTCCGCGAGGACAGGATTCCGATCGCGCGGATCGCCGAGCTCGCCCCGCAGGCGCAGAAGGTAATCGACAAGGCGGGGTGGTAGGCGAGGGGGCGAGCCGGCAAGGCGGGCGCTTCAACCGGTGCGGTGTCGCCGCGCTCCATACGTCGCTCGCCCCGCTGACCGCGATCCGCGAAGCCCAGCCGCTGGGTCGTCCGATGCAGCCGCTGACTCTCTGCGCCTACTCGGTCGACGCCGAGCCGGTGTTCGATGCGCTCGACGCCACGCTGCGCCGGGCGATGGACGTGGCGGAGAGCGACCTTTTTTTGCCCGACATGGGGAGCGGACATGCTCGCCGGCCGGGTACCCGAGTCGCAGGCCCTGGCCGACCGCCTGATCGCGGCGGGCCACGCGGGCATGCGGGTCTGGAGCTTCGCCGCCGGGGCGGGCCCGGACGACCTCAACCTCGTGCTGTGGCGCTGAGGACCCGAGCGCCCGGCCCGAGCGGTGCTCATCGACGACGAAGGTCGGCTACGCGAGGGGTGACAACCGAGGAGGCGAGGGGAGCGCATACCGTTCGTCCCGGAACGAGCCCAAGTCAGGGCCGGGCTTCGGCTCGAGGCCGGGGCGTATCGATGGATCGCCCCGCTACCCCTCTGCCGCCTGCCGCACGTGCCGGTCGCGGCCGTCGAACAGCGCCTGGTCGGCGTAGCCCATGAACTCGGGATTCGCCTTGCCGGCCATGACCTGGAGGTAGACCGGCTCCACGGTGTCGTTGGAATAGCCGTGGATCACCCCGGCGGGACACGAGACGCAGTCCCACGGGCCGAGCGCGACCTCGAGTCGCCTGCCGTCCTCCTCCTCGAAGAACACCGTGAGATGCCCCTGGAGGACGAAGAACACCTCCTCGACCTCGTGGGTGTGGGGCGCGTTGCCCTCGCCCGGCGGCACGTACATCACGCTCAACGTGAACGCGCGGGCCGGAATCACTCCCGCATCCGGCTTGCCCGAGGTGTTGCCGATGAAGCGGTGCTGCGCCCGGCGGTAGCCGTCGACCAGCGCATCGGCGAAGGCCGCCCAGTCCGGCTTGCGGTCGCCGAACCGGGCGACGTAGCGCTCCGCGATCTCCTCCAGCCCGAGGCCCTCGACCTCGGGCGGGCGGGGATGGCGCGCGGTCTTCGCGGTCATGACTTCGGGACGAACGCGTTGGTGAAATAGGCGTCGATCGGCTGCTCCTTCTTGATCCGCTTGAACTCGATCAGCGTCTTCTGCGCCTTCTCGATGTCGTCGGGCGACGTCCAGCCCGACGGCTTGCCCTTGCTGGCCTCGTTCTCGAACAGGTCGAACGACGCCTTGAGGATGTCGAGCGAGATGTCCGGCTTGAGGTTGGGCGCGACCTTCAAGAGCGAGGCGATCGCCGCCTCCGGCTCCTTCTGGCCGAGCGCCAGCGCCTCGCGCACGCTCGCTACCATGCGGCCCACCAGGTCCGGGTTGTCCTTGATGGTGTCGTTGTGGGCGATCAGCGAGAGCCCGGGCACCACGATGCCGCCCGAGGCGTAGCTGAAATAGGTCGACGGGATGCCGGCGGCGGTCGCCTTGGGCGCCTGCAGGAAGCCGAAGGAGTCGATGGCGTCGACCTTGGCCGTCAACAGCGCGGCGAGCTTGGCCGCGGGCTCCATGAACACCAGCTTGACCTTGCCCTCGATTCCGTTCTTCTTCGCCAGCGCCTTGAAATAGGCCGCCGTCGCGCCGCCCGCGGAGAAGCCGATGCGCGAGCCCGCGAGGTCCTTCCAGCTCTTCCAGCCGTTCTTCTTGGGGAAGATGATGGCGACCGGGTTGGTGCGCAGATAGGAGGCGACGATCTTGACCGGCAGCCCCTTGGAGACCAGCACCATCACCGCGCCGCCGTCCGCGGTGCCGAAGGTGACGGTCTTGTTGCCGACGGTCTGGGCGGTGATCACCGAGCCGCGGCCGTCGCGGATGTCGACGTCGATGCCGTTCTTCGCAAAGACTCCCTTGTCCTTGGCGTAATACCAGACGGCGTGATAGGCACTCTTGATCCAGTCGGTCCTGAGCGAGACCTTGTCGGCCGCATGGGCCGAAATCGAGACGGCGAGCAGCGCTGTCGCGGCCACGGCCGTAAGTGCGGTTCTCATGGTTTCCTCCTCCGTTTTCTTGTGCGGTTACGCGGTTCACCCCGTATGCGCGCGCTGCGACACGTGCCACGGGATCATCAGCCGCTCCAGGACTTCGATGGCATAGAAGAACGCCATCGCGAGCAGCGAAAGAACGAACAGGATGGCGAACAGGAGCGCGGTGTCGAGCTCGCCCGCCGCGCTCAACAGCAGGTAGCCGAGCCCGTTATCCGAGCCGATGAACTCGCCCGTGAGCGCCCCCACCACGGCGAGCGCGGAGCCCACCTTGAGCCCGCCGAACATGCTCGGCAGCGCGCCGGGCAGGCGGAGGCGGAGAAAGATCCGCCGGGGCGGCGCGCCCATCGAGCGCGCGAGCTGCACCAGCGCCGGATCGATGCTGCGGAGCCCCACGATGGTGTCGACCACGATCGGGAAGAAGCAGATCAGGAACGCCACCGCCACCTTGGGGAACATGCCGAAGCCGAACCAGACGACGAAGAGCGGGGCGAGCGCGATCTTGGGGATGCTCTGGGTCGCCACCATGGGCGGGTAGAGGATGCGCTCCAGCGTCTGGGAGGAGACGACGATTATGGCGAGCGGCACGCCGACGACGACCGCCAGCAGATAGCCGGCCAGCACCGAAAGGATCGTCCAGCCCGAATGGGGGATCATCTGGAGCCCGTTGTCGCGGCCCGACCAGAGCACCTCGTCGGGGGCGGGGAGCAAGTAGCTCGGCGTCTCGAACAGCCAGACGATGCCCCACCAGATGCCGATAAGCGCCGCGAACGACACCACCATCCAGAACGCGTCGCGGGTCCATTTCCGGTTCCACAAACTCACGTGCTTTCCTCGCCTAGCGGTGGATGACGCCCATCTCCTGGAACATCAGCCTGATCTCATGGACGATGCCCGTGAAGCGGGGCGTGTCGTGGACGTTGAGGTCGCGCGGCCGTTCGAGATCGATGTCGAGGATCGCGCGGATGGCCCCCGGCCGGGGCGTCATCACGATCACCCGGTCCGACAGGAACACCGCCTCCGAAATCGAGTGGGTGACGAAAAGCACCGTCTTCTGCGTCTGGTACCAGATGGTCTGGAGGTCGACCTGCATCTGCTCGCGGGTCAGCGCGTCCAGCGCGCCGAACGGCTCGTCCATCAGCAGCATCGGCGGGTCGAGCAGCAACGCGCGGCAGAGCGCGACGCGCTGGCGCATGCCGCCCGAGAGCTCGAACGGGCGCTTGCCCTCGAAACCCTCCAGCCCGACGGAGGCGAGGAGCTCGCGCGCCCGATCGACATGGGCGCTCTCATCGAGCCCGCCCATCACGCAGGGCAGCAGCACGTTGCCCGTGACCGTGCGCCAGTCGAGCAGCAGGTCGTTCTGGAACACGAAGCCGAGATCGGTATAGGGCTCGGCGATCCTGGTGCCGCCGATGCGGATTTCGCCCGCCGTCGCCTCCAGCAGCCCGGCGACCAGCGAGAGCAGGGTCGACTTGCCGCAGCCGCTGGGGCCCACGATGGTGACGAACTCGCCGCGGCGGACGCCGAGGTCCACGCCCTCGAGTGCGACCACGGGCTCGCCGTCCTGGCCGACGAAGGTTTTGTTGAGCGACTCGATCTGGATGAAGGCGGCCACACCGTCCCGGCGTGCTTCCGGTATCGCGACGGCTTCCGTCGCCGGCGCGTCCGGGGTCATCGCCGCGCGTCCCGCGCCGCGAATGGGATCCGCCGATGAATGGCTGTCGAACCGGGCACGCCTCCGACTCTCCGGCAGACGCGCGCCGCCGGTCAAGGGCTTTCGCGCGGAGGGGACCCGGTCCTCACCCGTCGGCGCGGGTCATGACGAAGTTAGCGTAGTCGTCGACCGTGAGCCGCCAGCCGGGCGCGACGGCGTAGGAGGTGTCGGGGCCGTCCACCATCGCGGGGCCGCGGAGGGCGTGGCCCGGCTTGAGGCTGTCGCGCGCGTAGACCTGGGTCGCGAGGCGCCCGCCCGCGACCCAGCGGACGGTGCGCCGGCCGAGCGGACGCGGCGCGCGGCGCGCCTTCTCTTCCGCCTTGACGGGTGTCCAGTGCGGCACCTCGCACTCGGCGGACAGTCGGACGGCCTGGATGCGCCCGCGCTCGCCGTCAAGCGTCGCGGCGATCGTGCCGCGGCGCCCCCGGATCGGCACCGTCTTGAACCGTTTGCCGGTGGTCACCACGACCTCGGCCGCTGTCTTGACCGCCTTCGCATCGAACCCCTCGCCCCGCATGTCGGCGACCGCCTGTTCGCGGAACCCCTCCAGCACCGTGTCCGCCCGGTCGATCCGGGTCATCGGGATGCCGAGGGCCCGCGCGTAGGCGTGGCGCACGTTGGTGGTGGACGACCCGAAGGCGCTGAACACCGAGCCGTAGGGGAAAGCGTAGATCCTCGGAAGGCCGAGCAAATCCGCCACCGCGCAGGCATGGAGCGGACCGGAACCGCCGAAGGAGAACAGCGCCGTCCGCGCCGGGTCGAAGCCCCCCGCCCTGAGCCGGCGGCGGATTTCGAGCGCCATCTGGCGGTCGATCGCCTCGCGCACCTCGAGCG
>JAPPHW010000183.1 GCA_028820945.1 Defluviicoccus sp. | reverse complement strand
CGGCCTACGAGCTGTCGAAGGCGGGCTACCGTTGCACCGTCCTGGAGGCCGCGGACCGCGCCGGGGGCCGCAACCTGACGGTGCGCGCCGGCGACAGGATCGAGGAGTTCGACAACCGCCAGCGCGTGGGATTCGCCGAGGGAGACCATCTCTACGCCAATCTGGGCCCCGCCCGGATCCCCCATCACCACCGGACGATCCTCGGCTATTGCAGGGAGTTCGGCGTCGAGCTCGAGGTCTTCACCAACGACAACCGCGCGGCGCTCTATCACGATCCCGAGCGCTTCGGCGGGCGGGCGGTGACGGCGCGCCGGGCGGTCGCCGATATCCGGGGCTATATCGCCGAACTCCTCGCCAAGGCGGCGGGCGCGGCGGCGCTCGACAGCGCGCTGACCGCCGACGACCGCAAGCGCGTGCTGGAGATGCTGGCGGATTACGGCGATCTAGACGACGAACGCCGCTACCGGGGCAGCGCGCGGGGCGGCTATCGCGGCGCGCGGGTGAATGCCGGGCTGAAGCCGGGCGCGCCGGACGACCCGCTCGATTTCGGCGAGCTGCTCGAATCCCGGTTCTGGCGCCATGAGCTGCGGACCGGCCACTCGCTCGACCAGATCCCGACCTTGCTGCAGCCGGTGGGCGGGATGGACACGATCGCGCGCGCGTTCGATAAGCGCGTCGGCGGCGCGATCCGCCGCGGCAGCGTCGTGGAGGAAATCCGCCGGACCGGGAGCGCGGTCCGCATCGTCCACCGTTCCGCCCGGACCGGCGCGCGCGCGGCGCTGGAGGCCGATTTCGCGGTCTGCACGATCCCGGCGCCGGTGCTCAAGGACATCGCCGCCGATTTCGCGCCGGAGACCCGCGCGGCGATCGCCGAGGCCGCCTTCGGCGGCGCCGTCAAGATCGCCTTCCAGACGCGGCGGCGGTTCTGGGAGGACGATCTCGCGATCTATGGCGGCATATCCTGGACCGACCAGGACATCGCGCAGATCTGGTATCCGCCCTACGGCTATCACCGCGACAAGGGGGTGATCCTCGGCGCCTATATCTGGCGGGAGAAGCCCGGCCTGCGCTTCCAGGCGATGAGCCCGCCGGAACGCCTGAAGGCGGCGATCGCCGAGGGCGGGCGGGTGCATCCCGGCTACGCGGCGGAGATCGAGGCGGGCGTCAGCCGCGCCTGGGGCAACGTGCCGTTCCAGAAGGGGGCGTGGCCCGAGGCGAACGAGGCGCCCGACGCGCTGCAACGCCCGGACGGGCCGGTCCATTTCGCCGGCGACCAGACGAGCGCGCTGCCCGGCTGGCAGGAGGGCGCCGCGCTGTCCGCCCAAGCGGCGGTGGCGGCGATCGGCGAGCGGGTCGAGGGGGGGTAGGGGGCGGCGGGGAGACGGCGCGGGCAAGGATCCAGCCGGCGCCGAGCCGCGTCGTCGCGCTCGGGCGCTGCGGCTGGCCGCCCGAATAGAGCCTAGCTTGCGACATCAAGAGTCCGCCGCGACAGAGGACGGGGGCGACCGGTTGTGGGTCAGTGGGTTTGAGACATTCGCCAGAGCCTTGTACGAGTCTTGTGATCGGCCGCTATCCATCGAGCATGGACTGCACTTGCATAGACGCCCAGAACGAATACTCGTCGCTGGCCCTAGTTCAACTGCGTGAGCGTGTCGATCAGCTGCCCGAACGGAAAGATGCCGACATTCGTCACGACTGGTCTCTCCTTGCAAAGCGCAACGATGACGTCGCGGCCGCTGGTTGGGTACCGTTCTTTACTCGGACGTCACATCTGCTCTCCGAAGACTGCGAGCCCAGGCCCGCTGGCCGTTGCCGCCCCGGAAATAGACGGTGCCATCAGGATGGATGGAGGAGATGACGAACGTCCTCCCGATTACATCGTGAATGTTCACGACCGCCACGCCGGGTGCCAGACCCTCGGCTTCGATGGTCTCATAGTTCAATTCAGTCATCAGATCGTCGATGACGGCATCGCCTTCCCTTCGGCTCAAGCCCGCGATGTCGTGACCGAACTTCGCGGCGAACGCGATCTGTTTTGCCGTCGGGTTCCCTAAGCTTGACGCTCTTCGGAATCCGATGTCGACTGCGTCCTCTATGCGTGCCGCAGCCACGGAGAGCGTGCACCCTCGAAGATCGAGACCAAGTTTCGCGCCGAAACATGCCTGATCGTCGCTTACCCGAGGAATGTGTTTCAAGACTTTCATGTCGTGTCGCGCTCCGTTGTGACCGGGGCTGAAAACTGTTTCCATCCCCGCTTCTTCCGAACCTGCGCGCCCACCACGCCGCTGTTATCTCTGCCCAACTCGAATTCCCAGGTAGCGGAAATGATATGACGTGAGTGGAAGGGGGGTGCTAGGCCGCACTCCCCCACGAAGATGGCTGAGGGAGCACTGCGTTGGAGATCACGCTGATGCTTAGCGAACCCGAGGTTCGTGTTCTGGTCGAGAGTTCCGACCCTCTGGGACTAACCAATCTGCTCACTGGCGTAACCATCGGCGTGACCACTGCGGTCTTGCTCGGATTGGGAGAATGGCTGCGCAGATGCTTGCGCCGCCGCGAGCAAATCAAATTCGTCCGCGAGTTAATCGTCGAACAGTTCAGGAAGATCCGAGACCAACAACCGTTACCGCCCCTACCCAACGACGAGGCGGCACCTCCGATAGATGTGGTCCGCTGGGTAATCTATCAAGGAATTCTGCGGGATCTGGAGGTGGCGTTGTCTTATAGGTTGACGATGCTCGACTATGGAAAGACACACGAATTGCAATCGATTCTCACGGTTCAGAGGGACATGATCCAAAATCTGTTTGGCGTGGACCGGCATCCTGCGGGCCTTAACCACTATCGGCAAACATATGACAACTTCCGGCGCCTCGGGTGGCTCAATCTCCCGCCCGACTTGTTTCCCCGTTCCGAAGACCGCTGACAACTCCAGCGTAAGCCATCCACCGCGGAGGCGGTTTGAACCGTTCGGCGAGGCCTGTAGACTCGCCGCGACTGCGAGGATGCCGCCATGCCGAGACTGAAGCCGCTCGCCCGCGACGAGGCTCCGGAAGCCGCGCACGCGGCGATGGACCGCGCCGCCCGCGCGTTCGACACGCCGATGACCACCGCCGGGATCCAGGCCCGCTGCCCGCCAATCCTCGAAGCGGGGCGGGCGCTCGGCGCGGCGGTGGCGAAGAGCGGCACGCTGCCGGCGGAGCTCCGCTTCCTGGTCTGCGTCCGGGTGGCGCAGATCGTCCGGTGCCCGTTCTGAATAGACACCAACGCTGCCGGGAGCAGCGCCGAAGGAAGCACCGACGAGAAGATCGCGGCCGTGAGCGCGTGGCGCGACAGCCCGCTCTTCGACGAAGCGGAGAGAGCCGCCTTCGCCTTCGCCGAGGGGATGACGGCGACGCCGGCCGAGGTGACGGACGCGGTCTACGAAGAGGCCGCTCGCCACTTCTCCGAAGCCCAGCTCGTCGAGCTCGCCGCGACGGCTGCGATGGAGAACTACCGCGCCCGCCTCAACCGCGCCTTCCTCGTCGAGGCGCAGGGGTTCTACAAGCCGGGGTGGGGGGCGCCTTAACGCCTGTTATTCGTGTCATGGCGTGACACGAATAGCGCGCGCGTCCGGCGCCGGATTTCACCGCCGGACCGCTGCGGGCCCGATTCCCGTCCCCGGGGGACGCGGATCCGGCCGTCTCGCGAAACGATGTTGCGCGCGAGCCCCAACTTTGCCACTTACGGCATGTTCTTGAGACATTGGATAGGTCAGTAAGGCTGACCTTCGTTTCACGTGAAACATTAGCCGCAACGGATCGGGAGCGACCTGAGGCCGCGCAGCACGATGGACTTGCGGAAGCGTGGGCTGTCGTGGCGGAGCTCGATCCGCGGGAAGCGCTCGAGCAGCATCTCGAGGACGATCCGCCCCTCGAGGCGGGCGAGCGGGGCGCCGAGGCAGTGGTGGATGCCGCGCCCGAAGGAGAGATGCGCGGCCTCGCCCCGGCCGACGTCGAGCCGGTCGGGGTCCGCGAACGCGTCGGGGTCCCGGTTGGCGGAGCCGACGAGGACGACGAGATTGTCCCGCTCGCGGAGCTCGAACCCGTTCACCTCGCAGTCGGCGAGCGCGCGCCGGAAGGTGGCCTGCACCGGGGAGTCGAAGCGCAGCAGCTCCTCCACCGCGGCGGGGATCAGGCCGGGGTCCTCCCTGAGCCGGCGGAGCTGGTCCGGGTTGCGCAAGAGCGCCAGCATGCCGTTGCCGATCAGGTTGGTGGTGGTCTCGTTGCCGGCGATCAGGAGGAGACGGAGCATGTTGAGCGTCTCGCGCTCGTTCAGCCGCTCGCCCTCCTCCTCGGCCTGCACCAGCGCGCTCAGAATGTCGTCCTCGGGCGCGGCGCGGCGCTCCTCGATGATCGCCCGGAAGAAGGCGTCGAACTCGGCGGTGGCGATTTGCGCCGCCGCCCGCTCGCGCGGGCTGACGGTGGGCTCCAGCAGGCGGGCGCGCCGCGCCGACCAGACCGCGAACCGGGCCCGGTCCCCGGGCGGCACGCCCAGCATCTCGGCGATCACGATCACCGGCAGGGGATGGGCCACCGCCCGCATGAGATCGAAGCCGCCGGGGTCGTCGATGTCGTCGAGCAGGGCGGCGAGGGTGTCCCGGATGCGCGGCTCCAGCGCCTCGACCGCGCGCGGGGTGAACGCCTTGTTGACCAGCGCCCGCAGCCGGCGGTGGTCGGGCGGGTCGAGGAACAGCATGGTGAACTCGTCCTGCGCGGGCAGCATCGCCTGCTGCCTGGGCGAGAGCGTGCCCTTGCGCGGGTCGCTGGAGAAGTTCCGGTGATCGCGCAGGATCGCGTCCACGTCGGCGTGGCGGGCGAACATCCAGGCGTTCATCAGCCGGCTGCGGTGCACCGGGTCCCGCTCGCGCAGGGTGGCGTAGACGGGGTAGGGGTCCTGGGCGGTGCGGTCCGACAGCGGGTTGTAGGCGACCCCGGTCCGCCAGCGCTCCCCCAGCACCGCCGCTCCGGCGAACGCCGTTCTCGCCGCCTCGCGGATCGAGAACATCGGGCGCGGGCGGATCAGAGCCCGAGCAGCCGCTTCGCCGCGGCGACCGTCGGATGGCCGGGCTCGGCGAGGGTGTCGAGCACGGTGAAGTGGTCGGTGCCGGGGACGATCAGCACCTCGGACTCCACGCCGGCCTTGCCCCATTCGTCGGCGAAGTCCCTGGCCTGGCGGCGGAACTCATCGGATTCGTCGCCGCCCGCGACCACCGCCATCGGCGCCGCCGTGGCGGGCCGGAGGAAGATCGGGCTGAGCGCGCGCGCCTCCGCCTCGTCCATCCGGACCGCGTCGTTGAGCGGGGTGTGGCGCAGCGGCTCGATGTCGTAGACGCCGCTGACCGGGAGACCCGCCGCCACGACGTTGGCGGGCAGGTCGCTTCCGAAGGCGGGCCAGTCGGTCGCCATCGCCATCGCCGTCAGGTGCCCGCCCGCCGAGTGGCCGGAGACCGCGATCCGGCCCCGGTCGTAGCCGAACCTCTTGGCCTCGCGCCAGAGATACGCCACCGCGCGGCGGATCTGGTCGGTCAGCTCGGTCAGCGTCACCGAGGGGCAGAGCGCGTATTCGATGTTGGCGAAGGCGGCGCCCGCCGGCACCAGCTGCTCGCCGATGAAGGCGAAGGGCTCCTTGTCGTTCCACTGCCAGTAGCCGCCGTGGATGAAGGCGAACAGCGGCGCCCCATCCGCCTCGGGCAGGAACAGATCCAGCCGCTCGCGCGGGTGCGGCCCGTAGGCGAGATCGAGCGCGGCGCGCTTCGCGTTGGCGCGCAGGGCGTCGGAGCGATCGGCCTGACGCGCCTTGATCGCGTCCAGCGCCTCGGCCGCGATCATCCCGCGATTGTCGTACTGCGCGTAGAGCGAACCCTCGTCGTAATAGTCGCGGTAGATCGCCTGTGCCATGGCCGGGCCTCCCTGTCCGGCGCGCATTGTGCGGACGGCGAGGGCGCGGGACAAGCTTGTCCGGGCCGGCGATCCGCGCCAGAATTCCCGCCGGACAGCGGATGGGGGACGCGGTGAAGGGCACCAGCTGGATACGCGAGCAGGGCATGCAGGACGCGCTGCTCTGCGCCGCGCTGCGCGACCGGGGGATGGACGACGTGCCGCTCTGGCAGCGC
>JAPPHW010000095.1 GCA_028820945.1 Defluviicoccus sp. | reverse complement strand
GCCGTTTCAGCTCGGTCAGGATGGCGTCGAGATTGTCGTAAGTCGATGCCGGATCGAGGCCACGCAGCCCGTCGTTCGCGCCGAGCTCGACGATCGCGGCGTCTGGGCGGTCGACGAGCGACCACGCGAGCCGCGCCCTCCCGCCGGCCGAGGTGTCGCCGGCGACGCCCGACGCGATGACGCGAACATCCTTGCGCCCGGCGGCATGGAGCGCCCGTTCGAGCTGCGCCGGGAAGGCGTCCCTCGAAGCAAGCCCCCAACCCGAGGTGAGGCTGTCGCCGAACGCGAGCAGCCTGGTCTCCTTGGCGGCCGCCGCCGACAGATCCATCGCGACCGCCAGCGGGAGAAGCAGGAGAACCCGCCGCACGACCTTGATTCCGCGCGCGAAACCGCCATATCGAGCCCTGTAACCCGAACGACCGCCGTAGATGCCCCGCGAAGCCGCCTCCCTTCCCGACTCCGCCGCTGTCCCCCTCGTCCGGCTCGATCGCATCGAGCTCAGCCTTGAAAGCGCGGCGGGCAAGGTGGATATCCTTCGCGGCATCGATCTCTCCGTGGGGCGTGGCGAAACGATCAGCGTCGTGGGCCCGTCGGGATCGGGGAAAACCAGCCTGATGATGGTGATTGCCGGCCTCGAACGCCAGACCCGGGGCCGGGTGGAGATCGACGGGCGCGGCCTCCTGGCGCTCGACGAGGACGCGCTCGCGCGCCTCCGCTTGGACTATATCGGGATCGTCTTCCAGAACTTCCACCTCGTGCCGACCATGACCGCGCTAGAGAACGTCGCCATTCCGCGCGAGCTCGCCGGCAGCGCCGGAGCCTTCGACGAAGCCGCCGAGACGCTCGAACGCGTCGGTCTCGGCCACCGGCTCGGCCACTATCCCGGCCAGCTTTCCGGCGGCGAGCAGCAGCGCGTGGCGCTGGCCCGCGCTTTCGTCGCGAAACCGGCCCTGCTGCTGGCCGACGAACCGACCGGCAACCTCGACGGCGACACCGGAAACGCGGTGATCGACCTCCTGTTCTCGCTGGTCGCGGAGGCCGACACGACGCTGCTCCTGGTCACCCACAACCCGGCTCTGGCCGGCCGCTGCGCACGCCGGCTGACGCTCTCCGACGGACGGATCGCCGCCGATCGGATGACGGCGGACGCATTGTCGTGAACGGCGCCGGAGTGGCGCTGCGCTTCGCGCTCCGAGAACTTCGCGGCGGGTTGCGCGGCTTCCGGATCTTCGTCGCCTGCCTTGCGGTCGGAGTCGCGGCGGTCGCGGCGGTGGGCTCCACCACCTCGGCGATTCGCGACGGAATCGAGGCCGATGGCCGCAAGACGCTCGGCGGGGATATCTCGATCCGCAGCCTGCACCGCGACATCGGCGCCGAGCGCAAGGCATGGCTCGAAGCCTCGGGAACGGTGTCCCGGGCGCTGCGCATGCGGGCAATGGCGCGAACCGAAGATCGGGGAGCCCGGTCGCTGATCGAGCTCAAGGCCGTCGACGGCGTGTACCCGCTCTACGGCGCGCTCGCGCTAAACCCGGTGCAATCCATCGACGCGGCGCTCGCCCGGGACGGAAGCGGCGTGTGGGGCGCGGCGGTGGAGGAACGCCTGCTGCGCAAGCTCGGCGTGGAGCGGGGCGCGCGGATCCGTATCGGCGACGCCGATTTCGCGATCCGCGGCACCATCGCGCGCGAGCCCGACCGGCTGGGCGACGGCGGGCTGATCGGGCTCGGCCCCAAGGTGATCGTCTCCACCGAAAGCATCGCCGCGACGGAGCTGGTCCGGCCGGGAAGCCTGGTGCGCTACTTCTACAAGGTCCGTCTCGAGCCGGGCACCGGCCTCGAAGACTGGCGCGACCGGCTCGACAGCCGCTTCCTGGAAGCCGCCTGGCGGGTGCGCGACCGCACCAACGCCTCGCCCGCGGCCCAGCGCTTCATCGACGGCACACAGGTCTTCCTGACCCTGATCGGCCTGACCGCGCTCCTCGTCGGCGGGGTGGGCGTCGGCAACGCCGTCGGCAACTACCTGGCCGGGCGCATGGAGACCATCGCGACCCTGAAGTGCGTCGGGGCCTCGGGCGGCACGATCTTCGGCGTCTACCTGATCCAGATCCTCGCGATGGCGGCGGTCGGTATCGCCATCGGGCTGGTGCTGGGCGCCGCCGCCCCGCCGCTCGCGGGCGAGCTCGTCAACGCCGCCCTCGGCGTGGAGGCGCGCTTCGGCGTCTATCCGGACGTGCTGGGTCTCGCCGCCGCGTTCGGCCTCCTGGTCGCGCTCCTGTTCTCGATCTGGCCGGTGGCGCGCGCCTGCGAAGTCCCGGGATCGGCGCTGTTCCGGTCCGCGATCGTGGAAATCCGCGTCTGGCCCCGCCCCTGGGCGGTCGGCGCCACGGCGGCGGTGGCCGCGGTCCTGGCAGCGCTGGTCGTCGCGACGGCCGACAATCTCGGCGTGGCGCTCTGGTTCGTCGGCGGAAGCGCGACCGCTTTCGCGCTGTTCCGGGCGGCCGGCTACGGGCTGGAGCGCGGCGCCGCGCAGTTCCGCCGGGTACGCGGCGCGGCGCTCCGCCTCGCGCTCGCCAACCTGCACCGTCCCGGCGCGCCCTCGGCCAAGGTGGTGCTGTCGCTCGGGCTCGGCCTCGCCGTGCTCGTGGCGACGGTCTCGATCGAGGGCAATCTGCGCCACCAGGTAGCGAACAGCCTGCCGTCCGACGCGCCCGACTTCTACTTCGTCGACCTGCAACCCGACCAGGTGGCGGCGTTCGAACGCATCGTCGAAACGGTCCCCGGCGCGAACGGCCTGCGCCGGGCGCCGATGCTGCGCGGTCGGATCGTGCGGATCGCTGGAAAGCCCGCGTCCGAGGCCGCCATCCACCCCTCCGCGCGCTGGCTGCTCCGAGGGGACCGGGGAATCACGTGGTCGGCCGCGCCGTCCTCCGACATGGAGCTGATCGAGGGGCGCTGGTGGCCCGCCGACTATGCCGGCCCGCCGCTGATATCGCTGTCCCACGACGCGGCGACGGGGCTCGGGCTCGGCATCGGCGACACGCTGACGGTGGACGTGCTCGGGCGCGCAATCACCGGGGAAATCGCCAATATCCGCGAGGTGCGCTGGCGCTCGCTCAGGATCAACTTCGTGATGGTGTTTTCGCCCGGCGTGCTGGAAGGCGCGCCACAGACCCATCTCGCCACGCTGAAGGCGCCGGACGGGGAACTCGCCGGCATCGAGGCGGCGGTGACCGACCGTTTCCCGAACGTGACGGCGATCCGGGTCGGCGAGGTCCTCGACCTGGTGCGCGATGTCCTCAACCGGATCGCCGCCACGGTACGGGTCGCCGCGGGCGTGACGCTGCTCGCAGGAATTCTGGTGCTGGCCGGCGCCGCGGCGGCTGGACACCGGCGACGGGTATACGACTCCGTGGTGCTGAAGGTGCTGGGCGCCACGCGGCGGCGCGTGCTCGCGGCCTATGCCATCGAATACGGCCTTCTCGGGGCCGCGACGGCGATTGTCGCCGGGGTCGTCGGCACGGTCGCCGCCTGGGCCGCCGTGACCCAGATGATGGAATTCGAATGGCGGTTCCAGCCCTGGATCGCGATTGCGACGGTCGCGGGCTCGGCGGCTCTCACGCTGGCCTTCGGCTTCGTCGGCACCTGGCGCGCGCTCGGCGACAAGGCCGCCCCGCTGCTCAGGAACGAGTAGGGCGAGACGCTTGATTTTGCCTTCGCCCGGCCCATATGGTAGCCACGTTCAACCCTCAGCTTTGGAGAGGATGCTCATGGCGTTCGGAACGGAACGGACCGTGCTGCGCACAGGTCAGGCGACGGAGGTATTCGACGCCGGCCTGAGGGCGCACATGCTTCGGGTCTACAACTACATGGCCTCGGGCCTGGCGCTGACCGGGATCGTCGCCTATGCGATGGCGTTTTCCGGGCTCTACGCCCAGATCGCCCAGACCGGGCTCATCTGGGTGGTGATGCTCGCGCCGCTCGGCTTCATCTTCTTCCTGAGCTTCAAGATCCAGACCATGCGCGCATCGACCGCGCAGACCTTGTTCTGGGCCTTCGCCGGGATCATGGGGCTCTCGATGGCGAGCATCTTCCTGGTCTTCACCGGGGCCAGCATCGCGCGCGTCTTCTTCATCGCCGCCGGCACCTTCGCCGCCATGAGCCTCTGGGGCTACACCACCAAGCGCGACCTGTCGGGGATGGGGTCGTTCCTGTTCATGGGGCTGATCGGGATCATTCTCGCCTCGATCGTCAACATGTTCATCGGATCGAGCGCGCTTCAATTCGCGGTCTCGGTGATCGGCGTGCTCGTCTTCGTCGGGCTCACCGCCTACGACACCCAGAAGATCAAGAACGAATACGCCGAGTGGCACGATTCCGAGACCTCGTCCAAGCTCGCCATCATGGGCGCGCTCCGGCTCTATCTCGACTTCATCAACCTGTTCATGCTGCTCCTGCATTTCTTCGGCGACCGCCGGTAGGCGGGTTCCGATTCGGGTTCAGGGGGCGCCTTCGGGCGCCCCTTTGGATTCGGGGCTGGACGCGGCGCCCGGGCGGCGGGATCATCGGGCCAGGACCAGCCGGGGAGGACGGGATGACGGGGACGGTTTACGCGGGCGCGGGACACTGGCAGGCGAGCAGCCCGAAAGTCCGCACGTGCGGCTTCTTCCGCCGGCAATCGGGGGACGGCGACTGGCGATCGCTGACGCGGGGCCTGCCGCACGATCCCGAGGTGCGCGCCATTGAGCTCCACCCGGACGATCCCCGTACGGTGTTCGCGGGCACTCAGGACGGCGTCTACCGCAGCGACGACGGCGGCGACAGCTGGTCCTCGCTGGGCCCGCCGGGAGAGATGCGGACGGTCTGGTCGATCGCCTTCGATCCGGGCGACGCGGACACGATGTTCGTGGGCGTCGAGGGATTCGCGATATGGCGGACCCGCGACGGTGGCGGCGCCTGGCAACGTCTCGACGTGCCGGCGCCGGACGGCATACCGGAGTGCCCGTTCGCGACCCGCGTCACCCGCATCGCCGTCGATCCCAACGACTCCGACCGCGTCTATGCCGGGCTCGAGGTACTGGGCGTGGTGCGCAGCCTCGACGGCGGCGACAGTTGGGCCGACGTGAGCGCCGACCTGTTGGCACTCGCCGCGGCGAACGAGCACTTGCAGAGCGGACTGCTGACCGGCGATCCGCATGAGGGGATGGTGGACATCCATGCGATCTCGGTCAGCCGGAACGTCCCCGGAAGGGTCTACCTCGCCAATCGCATGGGGCTCTTCCTGACCGAGGATTGCGGCGCGAGCTGGTCGGAGCTCGGCATCGGCCGATTCTCGCCGGTGACCTATGCGCGGGACGTCTACGTGTCGTCGCACGACCCCGAGCGCATCTTCGCCGCGCTGAGCCCGGCCTCGGTGAGCGACGCGGGCGCGCTCTGGTGCTCGGACGACGGCGCCCGGACCTGGCGGCGCTTCGACGCCGACCTTCCCATCGGCGCAACCCTGATGAAAGTCGCCGAGAGCCCCCTCGACCCGGCGCGGATCTATTGCGGGGCGCGCAACGGACAGGTCTTCGGCACCGAGGACGCCGGCGCCACCTGGCTCGACATCCCGCTCCCCGATGGCGTGTCGGGCATCTACGCGATGGCGTGCGCGTAGGGGTTCCGTCCCGGCAACGCCCGAAACACGGGAGGCGTGTCATGATGAGGCTCTTGTTCGCCGCGGTCCTGGCCCTGGGACTCACCGCTCCGGCGGCCGGGGCCCTGGCCCATCACGGCTGGTCGTGGACCACCGGCGGCAATATCGATCTGACCGGCATCGTCAAGACCGTCCGCCTCGGCAATCCCCACGGGGTGCTCAAGATCGACGTGGAGGGCGCGGAGTGGACGGCCGAGGTCGGTCAGCCCTGGCGCAACCGGCGCGCCGGCCTCAGGGACGGCGACCTCGCCGAAGGGGTGGAGATCCGGGTGATCGGGGAGCCAGCGGCCGATCTGTCGGAAAGGCGGGTCAAGGTGGAACGGTTGTTCCTGGGCAAACGCGTGTACGTCCTCTACCCCGAACGCGACTGAGACCTTGGAGGCCCTGTTCGCGGCGCTGGAGGGGACGGCCCTGGCGCAGGCGCTGCGGGCTTCCCGCTGGGGCTATGCCGCGGTCAACGCCGCGCACATCTTCGCGA
>JAPPHW010000029.1 GCA_028820945.1 Defluviicoccus sp. | reverse complement strand
TCGAGGAGTTCTGCGCGCACCGCCAGGTCTCGCTGTTCCTCGGCCGCAACGAGGAACGCGGGCTGCGCTGCGTCTATCACGGCTGGAAGTACGACGTCGCCGGGCGCTGCGTCGACATGCCGACCGAGCCGCCGGAGAGCGACTTCAGCTCCCGCATCCGGCTCGCCGCCTACCCGACGGTCGAGCTCGGCGGCGTGGTGTGGGCGTATCTCGGCGACGGCGAGCCGCCGGCGGAGCCCCGCTTCGAGTGGACCGGCCTGCGCGCCGACCAGCGCGTCGTCACCCGCACCTGGCAGGAATGCAATTGGCTGCAGGCGCTCGAAGGCGGGATCGACAGCGCGCACGCCTCGGCGCTGCACACCACGCTGACGCCGGAGACCAAGCGCGCCGGGCTGGGCGGGATGTGGACCGTGCCGGTGCCGCTCAGGGACGAGGTCGAGGTCACCGATTACGGCCATGTCTACGCCTCGATCCGGCCGATGCAGGGCGGGCGCAAGTGGGTCAAGGTCTATCACTGGGTCATGCCGTGCCACACCTTCTTCCCCTTCGAGCTCGGCGGCGACGGAGAGACGCTGCAGCCGATCGTCAACGGCCACATGTTCGTGCCGATGGATGACGAGAACACCATGGTCTACAACTGGATCGGCAAGTACGGCGAGGCGCCGCTCGGCGACGGCGAGCGCGAGATCTTGGAATGGAGCCGCGGCCGCGCGCCGGGCGAGATCGACGCCGGGCACCGCAAGCGGCGCAACCGCGATGTCGACTGGCTGATCGACCGCGCCGTCCAGAAGGCCGAGACCTATAGCGGCATCGACGGCATCAACAACCAGGACCACGCCGTCCAGGAAAGCATGGGTCCCGTCGTCGACCGCACGAAGGAGAATCTCGGCACCACCGACGCCGCGGTGATCGCCACGCGAAGAATTTTACTCGGGCGGCTGAAGAACGAGCCCGACGGCGAGGATCCCCCGGGAGTCGCGCCGACCTACTACAGGCTGCGGGCGATAGAGCGCGTGGTCGACGAGGACGTCGACTGGCGGACGGGGTTGAAGGACCTGTATTTGCGGCCGGCGGCGGGGTAGGGGCGCGGCGTTTGCGGCCCGGCATTGTTTTGATGTAAACCGATGTAATCGGATTCCCAACGATCTGGACCCGCCATGCCCCAACAGGTGACCGCGCGATTGCCGGATCCCGTGGTGGATGCGCTGGATACGGCGGCGCGACGGCTCCGGCGCAGCCGCGCGGACGTCATCCGCCTTGCCGTCGAGCACTATCTGGAAGACTTCGACGACCTCTCCGTCGCCCTGGACCGGCTCCGGGATCCGAGCGATCCGGTGCTGGACTGGGACCGGGTCCGGCGTGAGCTTCTCGATACGGGGTGAGGCGGGCGAGGCACGGGAGCTGCGGCGCGTCGACGCCCCCACCCGTCATGCTCGGCGGAGGCCGAGCATCCACGAGTTTTTGCCGCTTCGTCGTCGAAGAGTCGCGGCCGTCCGACCTCTCTTGACAACAAATCCGTTGCCAACGATATTGTTGCCAACGGATTTGTTGGGAAAACGGGGATGCTCAGAAAAGGCGGGAGCAATTGGGTCGACGGAGACCGCTTCTACGACCGTGAGATCGAGCTCGAAGCGCTCCAAGAACGGGTCCGGGATGGAAACCACACCCTGCTGACGGCACAGCGGCGCATGGGCAAGACCAGCCTTGTGCGGGAATTGCTGCGCCGGCTGGCGGAGACCGAAGAATTCGAGACGGTCTTCGTGGACCTGGAAGCCGCCGGGGACCCGGCGGACGCGATCGCGGAAATCGGCGTGCAGGCGCGGCCGCTGCGCGGCGCGTGGGATCGGATCAAGGGCGATTTTGCCAACTTCCTGCAGGCCGCCGGCGAACGCTTGGAGGAGCTGGCGGTCGCCGACGTCAAGGTGAAGCTCCGCGCCGGGATCGACGCCGGAAACTGGCCGCAGAGGGGCGATGCGGTCTTCGCGGCGCTGGCGTCGAGCGGCCGGCCGGTCGTTCTCGCGCTCGACGAATTGCCGATCCTGGTCAACCGGATGCTCAAGGACGACACCGGTGCCGTCACGCCGCGGGGTAGGCAAGCCACCGACGAATTTCTCAGCTGGCTGCGCAGGGCCGGCCAGGCCCATCGGCGGCGCGTCTCCATGATCCTGTCGGGCAGCGTGGGCCTCGAACCGCTTCTGGAACAGGCCGGGCTCAGCGCTCACGCCAACATATTCGCCTCTTACGACCTCAAACCATGGAGCGGGGAAACCGCCGCCGCTTGCCTGGCGGAACTTGCCGAATCATACGAAGTCCGATTGTCCGCGGAGGTCCGGGAAGACATGTGCCGGCGTCTGCGCTGCTGCATCCCGCACCATGTCCAGATGTTCTTCGACAAGCTGCACGACCGTCTGCGGCACGCCGGCCGGCAGGACGCGTCGCTGGACGATGCGGAGAGGGTCTATCTTCACGAGATGCTGAGCGTCCGGGGACAGGCCGATCTGCAGCATTACGAGGGCCGGCTGCAGGCGGTGCTGGGAAGGTCCGGCTATCCGGTCGCCCTGGAAATACTGACCGCTGCCGCCGTCGAAGGCCGGCTCGATGGCGATACCGCCGGCCGCTATCGCGCGCATTTCGCGGCCCATGTCGAGGACGGGGCCCCATCGGTCGAGGATGTGCTGCACGTGCTCGAACATGACGGCTACCTCGAACGCCAGGACGGCGGCTACCGCTTCGTTTCCGGTCTGCTCGAAGACTGGTGGCGCGGCCGCTACGGCGCGAATTTCGCGCCGGCCGTCGAACCCGGAGAGCCCCGATGACCGTGATCGCAAGAAAATACAACCCGGGGTTCCTCACCGACGACGAGCTCGTGGCGTCGTTCTGCGTGCGGACGAAAGAGTTCGAGTCGATGATCGAAGCCCTACGCGAGTGCACGGGAAGCGCGAACACGCACCAAATCGTGATCGGCCCGCGCGGCAGCGGCAAGACGAGTCTGCTGTTGCGCGTGGCGGCCGAGATACGCCGGGACGAGCGCCTGACCGCGCTTTTCTCCCCCGTCGTGTTCGCGGAAGAAAGCTACGAGGTCTCCACCGCCGGGGAGTTTTGGCTCGAATGCCTGTCCCGGCTGGCCGATCAGGGGCCATCCGGGGAAAACGGTCAGGACTTACGTAGCACGTTCCAGGACCTGAGACAGATACGCGACGACAGGACACTCGGGGACCGTTGTCTGGGCGCTCTGCAGGACTTCGCCGACCGAGAGAACAAACGCCTTGTCCTCGTCGTCGAGAACCTGAACATGTTGCTCGAAGACATCGGCGACGACGATACGGGATGGCAGTTGCGTCACGTGCTTCAGACAGAGCCACGGATCGTACTGCTGGCCAGCGCAACCAGTCGGTTCGACGCAATCGACGATCCCAAACGTCCATTCTTCGACCTCTTCCGCGTACTGGCGCTGCGCCCGCTGGATAGGGACGACTGCGCGACCCTGTGGCAGGAGGTTTCCGGCCAGTGCCGGGTGCCGGAAACGATCCAGGCATTACGGATTCTCACCGGCGGCAGCCCGCGCCTGCTGACCATTGTGGCCCGCTTCGGCGCGAACCTGTCTTTTCGCGAGCTGATGGCCGATCTTCTCGATCTGGTTGACGATCACACCGAGTATTTCAAGAGCCATCTCGACGCGCTTCCGGCCCAGGAGCGGAAGGTTTATCTCGCCCTCGTACAACTCTGGAAACCGGTTCCCGCCCGGGAGATTGCCGACCGAGCCAGACTGGAGACAAGCCAGTGCAGTGCGCAACTCAAGCGCCTGACCGAACGGGGCGTCGTGGAAATGGCGGGCGGCAGCGAACGCCGCAAGCTCTATTACGTCGCGGAGCGTCTATACAACATCTACTACCTGATCCGCCGGGCGCGCGGACCCGATCCCATGATCGAAGCCTTAATCCGCTTTATGGAGGCGTATTACTCGGTCGACGAACTGAGGGAGTTTGGAACACGAATGACAAGGGAAGCCTTTGACCTAGATGGAGATACATTAGGGCTATACCGGATAGCATTTGGGCAGCTCGTGCAACTGCCGTCGATGGTAACGCACCGCGAGGAACTGCTTTCCCTGGCGCCGGTTACTTTCGGTGATCGTAAGAAAGACCTTTCCATTGCGTCCGTGCCGCTGACAGTCGCCGAGGGCCTCTTCGACAAGGCGCTAACGCTTGCCGAAGAAGGCCGATTGCAGGATGCGGTCGATATCTGGGACGAGGTCGTCCGACGTTTCGGGACAAGCACGGTCAGATCGGACTTGGAACAAGTGTCTCTGGCCCTGATCAAGAAGGGAAACGCGCTTGGCCGGCTGCAGAGACCACAGGAGGCGTTGGCGGCGTGGGACGAGGTTGTTGAACGCTTCGGGGAAAGCCAATTGGGCCATTTTCCTAACGCCGTCGCCACGGCTCTTCTCGTCAAGGCGGCCTTCCTCGGCAGTTTGAATCGGTGGGACGAGGTACTGGTTGCTTGCAACGAAGTTTTGCATCGTTCTGGAAAGAGCGACACGCATCCGCTTCTCACAGAAGTCTCGCTAGCCATGACCGCCAAGGGTGCCGCGCTTGCCCGCTTGAGCCGGCTGGACGAAGCCGTAATCGCATTGACCCAGTTGGTTGAGCGCTTCGGAGATAGCCAGGCACCGGAAATTGTCGAACAAGTTGCTGCTGCACTTGGAAGCAAAACCAGCGCGCTTATTCGGTTGAACCGGCCGAAAGAGGCGCTGGCCGTGACGGAAGAAGTTATGCACCGCTTCGGCGGAAGCGATGCACGAGAAGTTCAGGATGCCATCTCAGGAGCGCTAGTCAGCCAAGGCGCGCTGCTCCTAAGCTTAGACCGAGATGAAGAGGCATCAGAGGTTTGGCGCGAGGTGATACGTCGGTTCAAATCGGGCGATTCTCTGAAGGCACGAGAGGCAGTTCAAACCGCGCTGCTCGGAATGGCGACGACGGAATTGGCGAGCGGGCAGGTTCAGACGGCTATTACTGTAGTTAACCGGATGTTCCAACGGAATGGGGTTGTATCGCCGGAGATCGAAGCGGTAGCAAATATGATTCTTGCCGGGGCACACTTGGTTGAGGGCGATATGGAGACGTGCGTGCAGGACATTGAAACGGTCTTGGTATTGCTGCCGAAACTCAAGACCCTTTCGAAGGGGGTTCTATATACGTTGTCTAGGATGGCGGGAGTACTCGGACCGGAAACGATGCACAATTTGATTAAGGCGTCTCCGGCGTCCGATCTGCTGCTGCCGATGACGACGGCGTTGGAGAAGGATATCGGCCTGGAACCGCGGGTGGCGAAGGAAGTGGAGGAGGTCGCCGAAGATATCCGCCGCGACCTCGAAGAGTTGCGGAAGGCGAAATTAGGCGACGGCGGTACTGCGGCGCTGCACCTCGGCTCAAGGCCGGGGTGACGGCCGGTGCGGCGGCGACAAATGGTGCCAACCCCAACCCCTCATTTTGACCTGTGTCCCGGATCAAGTCCCAGTCGCAGGGAAGAAGTCCAATCGCGCAGGTCTCGCGGAATCCTGTTACTGGTATCTCCGCTCTGCCGCGCTTGGCATGGCTCCGATTCATATGGCGAGGGCGGGGCGCACCAATGCCCTCACCCGTCATGCCCGGCTGAGGCCGGGCATCCACGAGTTTTTTCTTCGGTGCGGAACGACGACAAGAGGAAAAGAAAAACGTGGATGCTCGGCCTTCGCCGAGCATGACAACGGGGACACGAGCGGCATCAGGCAGCATCCCTCCGCCGCCCCCCGGCCCACTTTCCGTTTGTGCCCACGCACGGTTTCGCCCCATAAATCCCGCATGAGCGTCTCGCCGACATCCGCGCGCCGAGAGGGCAGGGTAAGTCCCGCGTCAGGGGCCCGGGATCAGCTTGACGGCGGCGACGATGACCGCGGCCAGCCCGATCATGCGCCATGTGAGCGTGAGCATATCGGCCTTGAACTCGGCCTTCAGCTCCGCCTTCAGTTCGGCCAGGTCCGCCTTGGTCGCCGTATCGTCGCTCGGGGCATCGGCCGCGTCGCGGAAGATCCCTGCTATCGCCTCGGCAGGGCCTTTCCCCATGCCGGCGGCTTGCAGGGTCCTCGCGGTGGCGAGCGTATCGAAGGCGGCGACCATGAGGGCAGGCTAGAGCGGAGCGCGCCGGTCTGCAACCGTGGCGCGAGTCGGTCCGGAGCACCCCCATGCTGACCGCGCTGCCCTTCCTCCGCCGCGGCCCGCCGTCCGATCCGGTCTC
>JAPPHW010000228.1 GCA_028820945.1 Defluviicoccus sp. | reverse complement strand
GCGGCTTCGTACGCTCAAACTTCGCCTTCGACATCGCTAATTCCCCAGTGTGGTCCTGCGGACCGCGGCTACGCCATCTTGGCGCGGACTTCTTCCGCGATTCCCTGCGGCACCTGCTCGTAGTGATCGAAATGCATCGTGAACTGGGCCCGCCCCTGGCTCATCGAGCGCAGGTTGTTGACGTAGCCGAACATGTTGGCGAGCGGCACGATCGCGGTGACGACGCGGGCATTGCCGCGGCTGTCCATCGCGTTGATCTGGCCGCGCCGGCCCTGCAGGTCGCCGATGACGTCGCCGAGATAATCCTCCGGAGTCACCACTTCCAGCCGCATCACGGGCTCCAGAAGCTTCGGCGCGGCTCGTCCCACCCCCTCGCGAAACGCCGCGCGGGCCGCGATTTCGAACGCCACCGCGGACGAGTCGACGTCGTGGCTGTCGCCGTCGAGCAACGTCACCGCCAAATCGATCACCGGGAATCCCGCAAGCACGCCGACCTCGCTCGCGCCACGGATCCCCTTCTCCACCGCCGGAATGAACTCGCGCGGCACCGCGCCGCCGACCACCTTGCTCTCGAAGGAGACCCCGTCGCCGCGCTCGCCCGGCTCGAAGCGGAGCGCGATCTTCGCATACTGCCCGGCGCCGCCGGTCTGCTTGCGGTGGGTGTATTCGTACTCGACCGCCTTGGAAACGGTTTCACGATAGGCGACCTGGGGCATGCCGACACTGGCGTCGACCTTGAACTCGCGGCGCATACGGTCGACGAGGATTTCGAGATGGAGCTCGCCCATGCCCTTGAGCACGGTCTGTCCGCTCTCCGCGTCGACCGACACGCGGAAGCTCGGGTCCTCCTGGGCGAGACGGGCCAGCGCGGAGGACATCTTCTCCTGGTCGGACTTGGTCTTGGGTTCGACCGCGATCTCGATCACCGGGTCCGGGAACTCGATCCTTTCCAGCACGACCGCATGGCGCGGATCGGACAGCGTCTCGCCGGTGGTGGTGTCCTTGAGCCCGGCCAGGGCAAGGATGTCGCCGGCATGGGCCTGGCTCACCTCCTCGCGCGAGTTCGCGTGCATCAGGAGCATCCGGCCGACCCGTTCGCGCTTGCCCTTGACGGTGTTGAGGATGGTGTCCCCGCTCTTGAGGACGCCGGAATAGACCCTGATGAACGAAAGAGACCCCACGAAGGGGTCCGTCATGATCTTGAATGCCAGCGCGGAGAACGGCTCGTCGTCGCTGTTGCTGCGCGCGATCTCCTTGTCGGTGCCCATCTCCACGCCGCGGATCGCGTGGGTCTCGTCGGGCGCCGGAAGATAGTCCACCACGGCATCGAGGAGCGGTTGCACGCCCTTGTTCTTGAACGCCGAGCCGTTGAGCACCGGCACGAAGGCGCCGCCGACGGTGCCCTTGCGGATACAGGCCCTGAGCGTCTCCTCGTCCGGCTCGCTGCCCTCGAGATAGGCCTCCATCGCCGCGTCGTCCTGCTCGACGGCGACCTCGACGAGGGTCTCCCGGAAGCGCCGCGCGCTCTCGGCAAGGTCCTGCGGAATATCGCCTTCGACGAATTCGGCGCCCAGCGTCTCGTCCTTCCAGACGACCGCCTTCATCCGGACCAGGTCGACCACGCCGGCATAGTCCGCCTCGGCGCCGATGGGAAGTTGCAGCACCAGGGGCGTCGCGCCCAGGCGATCCTCGATCATGTCCACGCAGCGCGCGAAGTCGGCGCCGATCCGGTCCATCTTGTTGACGAAGCAGATCCGCGGTACCCCGTACTTGTCGGCCTGGCGCCATACGGTCTCGGACTGCGGCTCGACCCCGGCTACGCTGTCGAACACCGCAACCGCGCCGTCCAGCACCCTCAGGCTCCGCTCGACCTCGATGGTGAAGTCGACATGGCCCGGCGTGTCGATGATGTTGACGCGGCAGTCGCGCCAGAAGCAGGTGGTCGCGGCCGACGTAATGGTGATGCCGCGTTCCTGCTCCTGCTCCATCCAGTCCATGGTGGCGGTGCCCTCATGCACCTCGCCCAGCTTGTAGGACCGGCCGGTGTAGTAGAGCACCCGTTCCGTGGTCGTCGTCTTGCCGGCATCGATATGGGCCATGATGCCGATATTGCGGTAGCGGGAAATTGGCGTCTTGCGCGGCATGACGGGTCCGGGCGGAGGTAGGTTGCTACCAGCGGTAATGGGAGAAGGCCTTGTTGGCCTCTGCCATCCTGTGGGTGTCTTCCCGCTTCTTGACCGCGGCGCCGCGGGAGCTCGCCGCGTCCTGGAGCTCGTTCGACAGCCGCTCGGCCATCGTGTACTCGGAGCGGCTGCGCGCGCTGTCGATGATCCAGCGCAGCGCCAGCGCCTGGCGGCGCGACTGGCGGACCTCGACCGGCACCTGGTAGGTCGCGCCGCCGACCCGCCGCGAGCGCACCTCGACCATCGGCTTGACGTTCTCCAAGGCCTCGTGAAAGACCCGCACACCGTTCTGTCCGGAGCGCCGCTCGATGGTCTCCAGCGCGCCGTAGACGATCTTCTCGGCGGCGGATCTCTTGCCCTGCAACATCACGCAGTTGATGAACTTGGTCAGCACCGGATCGCCGTATTTGGGATCCGGCAGGACCTCCCGCTTCTCCGCCGCGCGTCGCCGAGGCATCGGTCAATCCCCGTCTATTTGGGCCGCTTGGCGCCGTATTTCGAACGGCGCTGGCGGCGGTCGGTGACGCCCTGGGTGTCGAGCGTGCCGCGGATGATGTGATAGCGCACGCCGGGCAGATCCTTGACCCGGCCGCCGCGGATCAGCACCACCGAGTGCTCCTGGAGGTTGTGCCCCTCGCCCGGGATATAGCTGGTCACCTCGAACCCGTTCGTCAGGCGCACCCGCGCGACCTTGCGCAGCGCCGAGTTCGGCTTCTTCGGCGTCGTCGTATAGACCCGGGTGCAGACCCCCCGCTTTTGCGGGCAGCCCTCCATCGCCGGCACCTTGTTGCGCACGACTTCCGGCGTCCGCGGTTTGCGGATCAACTGGTTGATCGTCGGCACGCCACCTCTTCCCTTTCTGCCGCGCCCGAGGGCGGGAAACGTTGTCCGCAAAGCAAGCGCGACCGCGAGCGTGTCGCGCGCCGCGGCGGGCTTGGGATCTCCGGGATCCCGGTTCGACTTTTCGTCCCAGCTCAGATGGGAGCTGCGTCTAGGACTCGCTCCTACCGCCAGCCCCCGAAATGAGCGCCGGAATATAGTGGCCCGCCCGACCCCCGTCAACCCGGAAACACCCGGGTTTCAAGGGGGTTGGACGGTGTCGCGCCGCCTCCCCGCGGCGCCTGCCGCGCGCGGCTACTCGCCGACCGGCACCGCCGGGTCGCCGCTCTCGTCGGTCAGCTGGGCGGGCTCCTCGGACGCCGCCAGCTCGGCCATGTCGCGGTCCTTGACCGCCGCGAGCTCGCGCATCCGGTTCATGAACGCACCCGTGCCGGCCGGGATGAGGCGGCCGACGATCACGTTCTCCTTCAATCCCGTAAGCTGGTCGACCCGCCCCGAGATCGAGGCCTCGGTCAGCACCCTTGTCGTCTCCTGGAACGACGCGGCCGAGATGAAGGAATGGGTCTGGAGGGACGCCTTGGTGATGCCCTGCAGCACCGGCTGGGCGGTGGCGGGCTTGAGCGACTCGGCCTCGGCCGCGGCATTCACCGCCTCGAACTCCAGCCGGTCGACTTGCTCGCCGACCAGGAAGGTGGTCTCGCCGGGGTCGGAGATCTCCACCTTCTGCAGCATCTGGCGGACGATCACCTCGATGTGCTTGTCGTTGATCTTCACGCCCTGCAGCCGGTAGACGTCCTGGATCTCGTCGATCAGGTAGGAAGCGAGCTCCTCGATACCGAGGACGCGCAGGATGTCGTGCGGCACCGGGTTGCCGTCGACCAGCGCGTCGCCGCGCTCGACATAGTCCCCCTCCTGCACCCTGATATGCCTGTCCTTGGAGACCTGGTGCGCAAACGGCTCGACGCCCTCGTCGTCGGAGCGGACGACGATCTGGCGCTTGGCCTTGTAGTCCTTGCCGAACTCGACCCGACCGGACCTCTCGCTGATGACGGCGGAATCCTTGGGCGTACGCGCCTCGAACAGCTCGGCGACCCGCGGCAGGCCGCCGGTGATGTCGCGCGTCTTGGCGGTCTCGCGCGGAATGCGCGCCAGAACGTCGCCCGCATGGACCCTGGTGCCGGGCTCTACGGACAGAATCGCGCCGACGGAAAGGTAGTAGCGAGCTTCGGCCCCGTTCGGGAGCTGTACCACCTCGCCGTCGTCATCGCGCAGGGTAATCCGCGGCCGGAGGTCGGCGCCCTTGTCCTTTTGCTGCTTCCAGTCGATCACTTCCTTGTTGGAGATGCCGGTCGCTTCGTCGACCACATCGGCCATCGAGACGCCGTCCACCAGGTCGACATAGTTGGCGACCCCTTCCCGCTCGGTGATGATCGGCCGCATGTAGGGGTCCCACTCCGCGAGCTTCGCGCCCTTCTCGATGGCGGTCCCCTCGTCGGCCAGCAGCCTCGCGCCGTAGGGCACGCGGTGACTCGCGCGCTCGCGCCCCTGATCGTCGACCAGCACCAGCTCGGTGTTGTGCGCCATGACCACCGGGCGCTCCTCGCTGTCGACGACGACGTTGCGGTTGCGGATATTCACCGTGGCGTCGAACGCCGCCTCGATATCGCGCTGCTCGTCGACCCGGGCGGCGCCGCCGATATGGAAGGTCCGCATGGTGAGCTGGGTTCCCGGCTCCCCGATCGACTGGGCCGCCATGATGCCGACCGCCTCGCCGAGATTGACCCGCGTTCCGCGGGCGAGGTCGCGCCCGTAGCAGGACGCGCATACGCCGCCCTTGGATTCGCAGGTCAGCGCCGAGCGGATCTTCACCGATTCGACACCGGCCCGATCGATCGATTCGACGATCGCCTCGTCGATCAGCGTCCCGGCGGGAACCAGGAGCTCGTTGCTCAGCGGATCGACGATATCGGAGGCGGCGCTGCGGCCGAGCACGCGCTCGGACAGCGTCTCCAGCACCTCGCCGCCCTTGACCACCGCGCGGACCGTTAGCCCCTGCTCGGTGCCGCAATCTTCCTCGATCACCGTGCAGTCCTGCGCGACGTCGACGAGACGCCGCGTGAGATAGCCCGAGTTCGCCGTCTTGAGGGCGGTATCGGCGAGTCCCTTGCGGGCGCCGTGCGAGGAATTGAAGTACTCGAGCACCGACAACCCCTCCTTGAAGTTGGAGATGATCGGCGTCTCGATGATCTCGCCCGACGGCTTGGCCATCAGGCCGCGCATGCCCGCGAGCTGCTTCATCTGGGCAGCGGAACCGCGCGCGCCGGAATGGGCCATCATCCAGACGGAGTTCACCGGCTGGCCGGGCTCAGGATTGGAAATCCCCTCCATCATCTTGTCGGCGACCTCGTCGGTGCACTGCGACCACGCATCGACGACCTTGTTGTACTTCTCGCCCTGCGTGATCAGCCCTTCCTGATACTGCTGCTCGAACTGCTTGACCGCGTCATGCGTGTCGTGGACGAGCTTTTCCTTCGCCGACGGAATGACGAGGTCGTCCTTGCCGAAGGAAATGCCGGCCTCGCAGGCATGCTTGAACCCCATGCCCATCAGCCGGTCGGCGAAAATTACCGTCTCCTTCTGGCCGCAATGGCGGTAGACGATGTCGATGACGTTGGAAATCTCCTTCTTCGTCAGGAGCTGGTTGAGCAGCGCCGTGCTGACCTCGGGATGCCGCGGCAGGATCTGGGTCAGCAGCGCGCGGCCGGGCGTGGTCTCGAGACGCACCCTGGCGGGCTGGCCGTCCGCGTCGACCCCGTCGATCCGGACCTGCACCTTGGCGTGCAGGTCGACCGCGCCGGTATCCAGCGCCTGCTCCAGCTCCCCGATGCTGGAGAACGCCATGCCCTCGCCCTTCTCTCCGTCCCGCTCGATCGTCAGGTAGTAGAGGCCGAGCACGATGTCCTGCGACGGCACGATGATGGGCTTGCCGTTGGCCGGGCTCAGGATGTTGTTGGTCGACATCATCAGAACGCGGGCCTCGAGCTGCGCCTCCAGCGACAGCGGCACGTGGACCGCCATCTGGTCGCCGTCGAAGTCGGCGTTGAAGGCGGTGCAGACCAGCGGATGAAGCTGGATCGCCTTGCCCTCGATGAGCACGGGCTCGAACGCCTGGATGCCGAGCCGGTGCAGCGTGGGCGCCCGGTTGAGCAGCACCGGATGCTCGCGAATCACTTCCTCCAGGATGTCCCAGACCTCGGGCCGCTCCTTCTCGACCATGCGCTTGGCGG
>JAPPHW010000313.1 GCA_028820945.1 Defluviicoccus sp. | reverse complement strand
GATCCGGCATCGACTTACGACAATCTCGACGCCATCCTGACCGAGCTGAAACGGCAAGAGATCCCGGTGCTGCTGGCCGGGATGTACGCCCCGCCCAACTTGGGGCGCGAATACGGCAAGGCGTTCAACGCTGTCTACCCGCGGCTCGCCGAGAGTCACGGCGTCTCCCTCTACCCCTTCTTTCTCGATGGCGTGGCGGTCGAGCCGCGTCTCAACCAGCCGGACGGGATTCATCCCAACGCGGACGGTGTCGCCATTATCGTCGAGCGCATCCTGCCCTATGTTATGAAAGTGTTGCCGTGATCGAGAGGGATCTATGACGATCCAGAAGCAGGGCTTCCGCGCCGGACATGCTGGCGGCGGCGACTGGGAAAGCATCGCCGAACGCTGCATTGATCAGCTCGGCTCCACCGCCGATGCGACGCTCGGCTTTGTCTATGCGACCGACATGCTCGCCGATTCGTTCGACCGGATCGTCGAACGGCTGAAGGACGCGACGGGAATCGCGGACTGGGTCGGCACGATCGGCTTCGGGGTCTGCGTCGGCGGCAAGGAGTATTTCAACACCGCCGCGATGGCCGTCCTGGTGGGTGAGGTCCCGGAGGACAGCTACCGTATCCTGCCACCGATCATGCGGCCCGGCGAGACCTTGCCGGACGAAGTTCGCGCCTGGGCCGAAGGCCGGCGCCCGGTGCTCGGTATCGTCCACGGCGATCCGCGCAACCAGTTTCTGCCGGCGATCATCGATTCTCTCTGCGACGATACCGAGTGCTTCCTGGTCGGTGGGCTGACCGCGTCCAGGGGCGCCTTCAGCCAGGTTGCCGGCGAGATCGTCGAGGGCGGGCTCTCTGGCGTGCTGCTGGCCGGGGATCTCGGCGCGACGACCGGGCTCAGCCAGGGCTGCACGCCCATTGGCGAGGTACACGACGTGACACGAGCCCGCGACAACGTGCTCTACGAGCTCGACGGCCGGCCCGCTCTCGACGTGTTCAAGGAGGACATCGGCGAGGTTCTTGCACGCAACCTGGAACGGGTCGGGGGGTATATCCACGCAGCGCTTCCCATCGCCGGCAGCGACACGGCCGACTACCTGGTCCGCAACGTGATGGGCATCGACCCCAATAACGGCTGGCTGTCGATCGGCGAGCGTCTGAATGCGGGCGACAAGATCCTGTTCGTGCGCCGCGATGGGCCGAGCGCGTTCGTCGACCTCGAACGCATGCTGAACGACGTCACCGGCCGGGCCGGCGATACGGCGAGCGCGGGGCTCTATTATTCCTGCGTCGCGCGCGGACCGAACATGTTCTCCCGCGACGACCAGGAGATGACCGCCGTCGCCGAGGCGGTGGGCGAAGACGTGCCTGTGGTCGGCTTCTACGCGAACGGTGAAATCTCCAACAACCGACTCTATGGCTATACCGGTGTGCTCACGCTGATCCGCTAGACGGCGCCCCGATGATCCGTCTTTTCTTCGGCTTGGAATTGCCGGGCGAGCTCCGCATGCGAATCGCGGCGATTTCGACCGGAATCGACCGGGCGCGCTGGGTGGCGCCGGAAAATCTTCACATCACGCTCCGCTTCGTCGGCGAAGTGGAGGAGCCGGCGATGGAATACATCGCCGGGGAGGCCGCCGCGATCCGCTTCGAACCCTTTCCGGTGACGCTTTCCGGCGCCGGACATTTCGAGCGCGGCGGGCGGGTGAGTGCGGTCTGGCTCGGGGTCGAGTCCACCCCGGCGCTCGCCGGGCTGCGCGACCGGATCGAGGCGGCAGCGGTGCGGGCCGGCCAGCCGCCCGAGGGGCGGAAGTTCCGTCCCCATGTGACCGTGGCGCGGTTCAACCGGGGCCGGCCCGGCGAGGTGCGCCACTGGCTCGCAGCCAACTCGCTGTTCCGCGCCGTGCCGTTCACCGTGGCGAGATTCGCCCTGTTTTCCAGCATGCTGGGACGGTCCGGCCCGAACTACAGGGTGGAGTGGCTGTTCCCGCCGGAGGAGTAAGGACGGCTAATCCCAGGCGATCTCTTCCCGGCTCACCCTGACGGTTCCGTCGGCCGCGAGCTCCACCCGGTTGACCGTCTTGGCGAGATCGGGCGAGCCGGAATACCAGGCGGGGACTTCGCCGTTGCCGACCCGGACCGGGCGGTTCCAGTGGCCGAGAGCCACATAGTCCGCGCCGGTCGCCGCGATCTCCGCGTCCGTGACGATCCAGGACGGGCGGTGCGCCGCGCCCGTTTCGGTATCCCCCTCATAGTGGCCGTGCGCCATCGCGACCTGCCAGCGCGTGGTGCGCGGCCGAGTGGCGCCGAGCGGCGACATGTTGCCGTAATCTCGGTGCGCGATGCCCCAGACTTCGAGGTCGAGCTCGGGGAAGCGCACCGCCCGGTCGTGGGTAAGGCCGAGGACATGGACGTTGTCGGGATCGCCCATGCCGCAGCGGCGATACGCGGAATCGGGAGTCAGCGGGTCGTGGTTGCCGGGCAGCATGACGATCGGAATGCCGCAGCCCTCCAGGAGGCCTGCGGCGCGTTCGAGGAGCGGGTCGGGCAGGCGGTTGTGCTCGAATACGTCGCCGGCCAGAAGCACCAGATCGGCGGCGAGCGCGGAAGCGGTATCCAGCACGCATCCGAGCCCGCGCGCTCCGTCGCCGCCATGGACGCGCGCGGTATAGCCGTCGTCCACATGAATGTCGGAACTGTGGACGACCACGATGTCCCGGATGGCCGGTCGGTTCAAACGATTACGCTCCCCTGGCGACGCGTACCAACGCGCCGCTCATATAATAGTCGCATTCAGCATCCGATGCGCTTCGTCCGTCGGGCCCCAGGCGCTGTCCGGGTGGAACACCAGCACGTCAAGCGACGACTCCCGGGTCTCGAAATAATGGCGCTCGCCGGCGAAGACCTTCCATGCCTTGCCGGGGTAGAGGATCATCGGCGACCCCGCCTCGTGGTGAGCCAGGCCTCGCCCCCGGACCACCATCCCGATGCGGTCGCTCGGATGATGATGCTCGGCTTGTACGGTGCCCGAGGCGACGTGGAGATGATTCACCCACGGATCCCCCTTGCGCGGCGGCACGATGAGCAGCGAGGACGAGCAGCCGTCCACATGCCCGTTGCGGCCCGGTTCCTCCACGTAGCCCCCGCGCGGGGGCAGCGTCCGGCCGGCGTCGACGATCAGCGCGTGGTTGTCGCGGTAGCGCGGCAGGGGAAAGCCGCCCGTGCAAAATGCGGGCCGCATTTCGAAAAAGATCGCGTCCGAATTCCTCGGAGGCCCCCAGAGGGCCGACTCGAACAGAAAAACCTTTTCCGGCGACGGCCGGCCGGTCACGGTCTCCGCCCTCGCGGCGGTCAATTCCTGCATCGCGTTCTCCCGCGGGTTGCCGATTTCCAGGGTGAGCGGTCGACGACACGCCTAGATCTTGTGGCGAAAGCTCGGCCGCGCTCGCTGCTTGACGTCGAATATCTCGACATGTCGACGTCGAGGCGGGTTCTCCTTCGGGATCTCGGCTTTGGATCGCTGCAGGCGGTTGCGCGACATGCCGCCGACCGCTGCCAGCAATCGTCCACGCGGCTTCGCTCGTCCCGCATTGCATCGCTCCCCTACGTCGTGAGTCTTCAGGACTCGACGTAGGGTGGGCGCGGCAGGGCCGCCAATACCGTTTTGTTGCGGTCGGGATAGGAAGACCTGACCGGAACCCGCCTCGGCGGGGCGGCCGATCAGTCTTCGTCGTACCGCATGGTCCAGCGAGCGGGACCGAACACCTGCATCAGCGCCTTGGTCCCCGGAGCGGCCGATGACATGCTGCCGATGTGGGAGACCGCGCCGTCATAGGTGACGGTCCAGCCCCGGTCGGCGGACGGGCAGTCCAGCGCGAGCGTCACCGGTTCCTCGCCCGGCAGCCGTTGGAGAATGCGGACGCCGCCGCCCGAGAGGATCTGCATCACCTCGTCGACCGCGGTGCCGTCCGCGGCGACATTGACGTGGAATCGGTCGAAGCGGCTGTAGTCGACGCCTTCTTCCACGACGAAGAGTTGCGGGTATGAATAGCCGTGGTTGGCGACCTCGGTCTCAAGCGCTCCGCCACCCGGAACGTGCGGAGACCGCCCGGCCTCGGCCAGCTTCTCCAGCAGAGCCTCGCGCGGGAGCAGGAAGGCCGTCTCGATTCGTTCCGACTGCGCGGCGTCGAGCGTCGGCAGTTCCAGCAGCCGGCGGATGCCGGGCACGATCCCACCGAGGTCGAGCGGCCACACCCGGGCGCCGAACCGCGCGAGCGCGGCGTTGACCGCTTCGATCCCGACCAACGCCGGATCGCCGCCGCGTTCGAGGCGAAGCCCGGCCGTCACCGCTTCTCCGGGAGCGGGAACCGCCGCCGGGGAAGCGGACCGGTCGAGGCGGCGGGTCGGGTCATGGCCTGAATGCGCGCATGGCGTCGGCAAATATCGTCTATCCTGCGTCTCGGAGCAATCGGCGGTCGGGGAGGGCGCCCGGTGATCTCGCATGGCTGGCGCACGCCGTTCGTCGTACTGCTCGGGGGTACTGTGATCCTGCTGCTCTCTTTCGGGCTGCGGCAGAATCTCGGTCTCTACATGGCGCCGATCAGCACCGGGCTCGGCTGGGACCGGGAGGTGTTCGCCTTCGCGGTGGCATTGCAGAGCCTTGTCTGGGGCATCTCCACCCCGCTCATGGGTTGGCTTGCTGATCGGTTCGGGCCGGGAAAAGTGGTCGGTGCCGGCGGGCTGGTCTATGCGGGCGGGCTGTGGCTGATGGCGGAGGCGTCCACCCCGATCGATGCCACCATCGGCGTCGGGTTCATGACCGGGTTCGGCATGAGCATGACCAGCTTCTCCATCGTGCTGGCGACCGTCAGCCGGATCGCGCCCGCGGCCAAGCGCAGCATCTATCTCGGCATCGCGAGTGCCGGCGGATCGTCCGGCCAGGTTCTCCTGGTGCCGCTCGGCCAATGGCTGCTGACCGAGAACGGGTGGTCCACCGGGTTGATCATCATCGCCGGCATGGCGGCCCTGATCGTGCCGCTTTCCGTGGTCCTCGCCGGCGCCAACCGACAGCCTGCGGACGAGCCCTCCACGCAGCGCATCGGCGCCGCGTTGCGCGAGGCCGGCGGGCATGGCGGCTACCATTTGCTGAATGCGGGCTATTTCGTCTGCGGCTTCCAGACGATGTTCATCGGCGCGCATCTGCCGGCCTATCTGACCGACCTTCAGGCGCCCGCTTGGCTCGGGGCCACGGCACTGGCATTGATCGGCGCGTTCAACATCGCCGGCTGCATCTTCTGGGCGCATCTCGGTGCCACCCGGTCGATGAAATACCTGCTGTCCGTCATCTACGGAGTCCGCGCGGTCATCATGGCTGTGTTCATCATACTGCCGATCTCGACGGTCAGCGTAATTGTCTTCGCCTGCCTGATGGGGCTGCTCTGGCTCGCGACGGTGCCGCTTACCACCGGGGTGGTGGCGCAGATCTTCGGCACCCGCTTCATCGGCACGTTGGTCGGGATCACCTTCTTCAGCCACCAGATCGGAAGCTTTCTCGGAATCTGGCTGGGCGGTATCGTCTACGACACAATGGGTAATTACGACGCGATCTTCTGGGGCGGGGTGGCGCTCGGCCTCGTGGCGACGGTGCTCCATATCCCGATCGACGACCGGCCCTTGCGCCGCGCGGCGACCGCCGAGGTCTGAGCCCGTGCGCGCCGTTCCGGTCATCGACATTTCCCGCGGCCGCGCCGAAGTCGCCCGGGAGGTCGCGCGCGCGGTCGAGGAGATCGGCTTTCTCGTCGTCGCCGGCCACGGCGTGCCGCGGCCGGCAGTCCCGGCAATGCGCGCGGCGGCCCGGGCGCTGTTCGCGCGGCCGGAAGAAGAAAAGGCCGGGCTCTCCGACCGCGCCGGCACGCTCAACCGGGGCTATACGCCCTTCCGGTCGGAGTTCAACGGCTCGACCCGGACGAACAGGGCGCCGGCCGATCTGCGCGAAGGGTTCATCTTCGGGCCGTTCGATCTGCCGGACGATCCCTACTACGCCGCGCCCGAGGCCGGCTTCGCCTACCAGGACAATATCTGGCCGGCGGGTGCCGGCGAGACGGTGGCCGCGTTCAAGGCCTATTACCGCGCGCTCGAAGCGCTCAACGTCGATCTGCTCCGCATCTTCGCCGACGCGCTTGGGCTGCCCAGAGGTTTTTTCCTCGACAAGTTCGACCGCCATGCGAGCACCGTCCGGGTGCTGCATTACCCGGCGCAAACCGAACCGCCGGAAGAAGGGCAGATCCGCTGCGGCGCGCATACCGATTTCGGCAGCCACACGATTTTGCTCGCCGACGA
>JAPPHW010000030.1:2442-6335 GCA_028820945.1 Defluviicoccus sp. | reverse complement strand
TCCAGCCGTCGCCGTCCTCGATCAGATAGAGGTTGATGTGGTCGAGCGCGAAGGGCAGCGGCATCTTGAGCCAGAAAATGCCCGGCGCGACCTCCAGGGTTTCGCCGTATTCGAGGTCTTCGTGGGGATAACGCGGCTCGCTCGACATGGTGCTCTACTCCGGGTGCCGGGAGGGCTGCCGGAACGGGAATGGCCGGGCGAACGGGGCGTTCCGTCCGCATTGGGAGGCCGGTGCATTCGGGAAGTCGGCAGCGCGCGGAACCTAGCAGCGGCGCCGCCGGGCGGCAACCGCGCTTCTTGCCGCCCAAAGACGTGTTCCCATAGACTTGTCGGGCGCGGCGGCGATACCAAGCGAGGTTAACGGCATGGATACGATCGAACAGGGCGTCGGCCAGACCCAGCTGCCCGAGCTCAAGAGAACCGCCGGTACGCGCGACATCCTCGCCCGCGCCGCGCGGCAAGCCAGGGAGCGCAATTTCGACGACTATCTGATCGTCGACGTGGACGCGCACCATTTCGAGAACCAGTCCTGGTCGGAGATCGTCGAATACGTCCCCGACCCGGTGATCCGCGAAATCGCCTCCAGCTTCCGTGTCGGACCCGACGCGAGCGAAATCGGACCGGGAATCATGCAGGCCAGCAGCTGGCCGGCCAACCAAAGCGTCGGCGGCCGCATTCCGCACGAGCCCGGCATCCTCGAACCCGGCGAGCCCGGGGTCCAGCGCGACGTCAGCCTCGTCCGGCGCGCGATCGAGAGCTTCGGGATCGACTACCAGGTGATCTTCCCGACCCCGATGCTGGCGCTCGGGCTGCATCCGGAGATGGAGGTCGAGATCGCCCTGTCGCGGGGCTACAACCGCTGGGTGACGGAGCGGATCCTCTCGGCCGACGACCGGATCAAGTCGCTGCTCTACCTCCCCTTCAACGACCCGCCGGCCTGCGAGGAGATCGTCGAGCGCTACAGCGACACCAGGGGCGTGGTCGGCTTCATGGTCACCTCGGTACGCTACAAGCCGGTGCACCACAACGCCTATATGCGGCTCTACCGGATGATCGAGGAGCGCGGGCTTACGCTCGGCTTCCACGCCGGGCCCAACTGGGGCGGCGACGGCTATGTGCGCCAGCTCAACCGCTTCCTCACCATGCACGCGATCTCGTTCTCGCTGTGCAACATGGTGCATCTCGCCAACTGGGTGATGAACGGCCTGCCGGAGCGCTTCCCCGACCTCCCGGTGGTGTGGATCGAGAGCGGCATCGCGTGGCTCGCCTTCATGATGCCCCGGCTCGACAACGAGTACCTGATGCGCTCGTCCGAGGCGCCCGCGCTGAAACGCCTGCCGAGCGAATATATCGGCGAGATGTACTACACCTCCCAGCCGCTGGAGCGCACCAATCTGAAGCTGCTGGAGGCGACCTGCGATGCGTTCAACGCGTCGACGCAAATGATGTATTCCTCGGACTGGCCGCACTGGGATTTCGACGCACCGAGCGTGATCTTCGACCTGCCCTTCCTCGACGAGCAGGCGAAGCGCAACATCCTGGGCCTCACCGCGAAGCGCGTGTTCGGCATCGAGACCTAGGCTTCGGGCCGTGGACGACAGGCAGCTCGCCGACGGATTCGAGATTTCGCGCCTGACGCGGGATTTCCTCGACGACCCCTTCCCGACCTACCACGCTCTCAGGCGGCACGCGCCGGTGAAGCGGATGGCGGACGGTTCGGTCTTTTTGACCCGCTACGCCGATGTCGACGAGGTCTATCACGACCCGGAGCGCTATTCGTCGGACAAGACGGTCGATTTCCGCCCGGCGATGGGAGACACGCCGCTTTACGAGCACCACACGACGAGCCTGGTGTTCAACGACGCGCCCTATCACACGCGCGTGCGGAAGCGGTTGATGCCCGCCTTCACCCCGCGCGCGCTCAGGGCCCTTCAGCCCCGCGTCGAAGCGGTGGTCGACGAGATGCTGGACTCGATCGCGGAAAGGGGGTCCTGCGACCTGATCCGCGATCTCGCCTCGGCGCTGCCGGTCGAGCTGATCGGCGACATGCTGGGCATTCCCCGCCCCGAACGCGCACCGCTCCGGGGCTGGTCGCTCGCCATCCTGAGCGGTCTCGAACCGCGCCCCACGCCCGATCAGGTCTCGAACGGTTCCGACGCGGTCGAGGAATTCAAGGACTATCTCCGCACGCTGGTCGCGCGCCGCCTGGACGATCCGGACGACGACGACGCCGAGGTTTTGTCGAAGCTGATCGGCCCCGACGAGGACGGCGAGGCGCTGAGCGAGCTGGAGCTGCTGCACAACTGCATCTTCCTCCTCAACGCCGGCCACGAGACGACGACCAACCTGATCGGCAACGGGGTCGAGGCGCTGATCCGCTTCCCCGGCCAGATGCGGCGGCTGCGCGACGATCCGGGCCTGATCGGCACCGCGGTCGAGGAGTTCCTGCGCTACGAGAGCTCCAACCAGATCGGCAACCGGCGGCTCAACGTCGACGCCGCCCTGGGCGGGACGGAGCTCGCGGCCGGGACCTACATCCACATGTCGATCGGCGCCGCCAACCGCGACCCGGCGGAGTTCGCCGACCCCGACCGGCTCGACATCGCGCGCACCCCCAACCGGCATCTCGCGTTCGGCGCCGGGGTCCATGCCTGCGCCGGCATGTCGCTCGCCCGGATGGAGGGCAAGGTGGCCATCGGCAAGCTGGTCGCCCGGTTCCGCAACATCGAGCTCGCCGGCACGCCCGAGCGCGGCGGCCGCGCCCGCTTCCGCGGCTTCAACAGCCTGCCGCTTTCGGTGCGGTAGGGGTGGCGCAGGCGGGAGCAAAATTCTGCCTGACGGTTCCTGGGCGGTATCGCGGATTATCGGCGGCGCGCCACAAATTCCTCTACGGTCAAGGCGACGTCACGGGCGATGCGGCGAAGCAGGACGGGAGACAGATCGCGGCCCGCATGCACTGGCACCGTCGTTGCGCGACCGTCCCGATGACGGAACTGCTTGTGTGAGCCGCGTTGGCGTACTTCCTCGAAACCCAACGCAGTCAGTATGGCGATTACCTGACGCGGCCTTAGAACCGGAACCGGCGTCACCCGTTCTCACACTACGATAGTCTGCGTGCCGACATACTCGCCGACCATGGCGGGCGCGCCTTCGTCGAGAATCATGGCAATAACTTCCCGGAGGTTGGCGTTCAGTTCGTCGAGCGTCTCGCCCTGGCTGTGGGCGCCGGGAAAGCCGGGAACGTAACCGACGTAGAGGCCTGTATCGGGGCAAAGCTCTACGACCGCAGTATAAGTTTGCATCGAGGCGACAATCCGATTTTGGCTTGCGACCAGTTTAGCCGCGACCGCAGACTGTCGGAAGCAGGATTGCACGTGCGGCAAGAAAGGGCGAAACACTTGTCGCTTGAGCTACGATAGGACCGGACCTAACGGAGACAATACCATGCCTGACGGCGCGCGGACCGCTTTCGGAGCCAGCCATTGGGGGGCGTTTACCGCGGAGGCGGTCGACGGCCGGCTGGTCGGGGTTCGGCCGTTCGCGAAAGACCCCCACCCGGCGCCGTTCATCCAGGCGTTGCCCGGCGCGGTTCACGCCGAATGCCGCGTCGCGCGGCCCGCCGTCCGCAAGTCCTGGCTGGACGGCGGACCTGGGACGAAGCCGGAACTGCGGGGCGCCGAGCCGTTCGTCGAGGTGGAATGGGACCGCGCGCTCGACCTCGTCGCCGGCGAGCTCGAGAGGGTCAAGGCGGAGTACGGGAACGAGGCGATCTACGGCAGCTCGGGCTGGGGCAGCGCGGGCGGGTTTCACGACGCGCGCGGCCAGCTCAGCCGCTTCCTCAACCTCAATGGCGGCTTCGTCGACCAGGTCACCAACTACAGCTTCGGCGCGGC
>JAPPHW010000030.1:0-2342 GCA_028820945.1 Defluviicoccus sp. | reverse complement strand
AAGATCCCGGTCGGCAGGAACGCGGTCGACCGCTGGATCCCGGTGGCGCGGCTGGCGGACATGCTGCTGAACCCGGGGGCGCCTTACAGCTTCAACGGCGAGGATCGAAGCTACCCGGACATCAGGCTGATCTACTGGTGCGGCGGGAACCCGTTCCACAAGCAGCAGGACCTCAACAACCTGCTCGGGGGCTGGGCGAAGCCGGAAACCATCGTCATCCACGAGCCGTGGTGGACGCCGGCGGCGAAGCGCGCCGACATCGTGCTCCCCTGCACGACGACGCTGGAACGCAACGACATCGCCGCATCCAATTTCGACCGTTTCGTCTTCGCCAACCAGCAGGCGATCGAGCCCGTCGGCGAGGCCCGCGGCGAATACGACATCTACGCCGCGCTCGCCGGCCGGCTGGGCTTCGCCGAGGCCTTCACCGAGGGCCGAAGCGAGATGGAGTGGTTGCGCCATCTTTACGACGTCTACCGCCAACGGGTCGCGAAGGACGGGATCGAGATGCCGGGTTTCGACGCGTTCTGGGAGGAGGGCCATTTCGAGCTTCCCCGGCCGGACGCTCCGCCCATCCCCTTCGCCGATTTCCGCGAGGACCCGGAGGGCGCGGCGCTCAAGACCCCGTCCGGGAAGATCGAGATCTATTCGGAGACCATCGCGGGGTTCGGCTACGCGGACGTTCCGGGCCATCCCACCTGGATGGAGCCGCTGGAATGGCTGGGCGGCGACAAGGCGGCGCGGTTTCCCCTCCACATGGTCTCGAACCAGCCGCGGGCGCGTCTGCACAGCCAGCTGGACTGCGGCCCGGTGAGCCGGGGCGCCAAGGTCGCGGGTCGCGAGGCGATGCGCATGAACCCCGGGGACGCAGCCGCCCGGGGCATCGCGGACGGGGATGTCGTGCGAGTGTTCAACGACCGCGGCGCCTGCCTCGCGGGGGCGATCGTGAGCGATGCGATCCGCCCGGGCGTGGTCGAGCTCGCGACCGGCGCATGGTTCGATCCGGTGGACCCCGCGACGCCGGGCAGCCTGGAGAAGCATGGCAATCCCAACGTGCTCACCGTCGACAAGCCGACCTCGACGCTCACCCAGTGCTGCGCGGCGCAGACCGCGCTGGTCGAGGTCGAGCGCTACGAGGGAGAACCGCCGCCGGTCACCGCGTTCGCGCCGCCGGCCTTCGTCGAAGCGTGAGGGTTCTCCTCGTCTTCGCCCATCCCGGCGCGGACAGCCTGAACGCGGCGATCCGCGACCGCGCCATCGCGGCGCTGGAGAGTGCCGGACACGAGGTCGATCTCTGCGACCTCTACGCGGAAGCGTTCGACCCGGTGCTGACGGCGGAAGAGCGCGCGGCCTATTTCGACACCGAAGCGAACCGCGCGCGGAACGCGGCTTACGTCGAACGCCTGTTCGGGGCCGAGGGGCTGGTCTTCGTGTTCCCGACCTGGACTCTCGGCCCGCCGGCGATCCTCAAGGGCTTTTTCGACCGGGTGATGGTGCCGGGGGTCTCGTTCCGCGTGGACGAAAAGGGCCGGCTCCACCCCAACCTGCAACACATCCGTTCGCTCGCCGCCATCGTCACATACGGGCGGGGCCGGCCCATTCTGTGGCGGTTCGGCGACCCGCCGCGCAAGATGTTCACCCGCTACATGCCCTGGTTCCTGGCCAGGGGCGCGCGCGTCCGCTTCCTCCCGCTCTACGGCTTGCACAAGCCCTCGCCGGCGCGGATCGAACGCTTCCTCGCCAGGGTCGACCGCGAGATGGCGGGGTTTTGAGGCGCCCGACTGCTTCGTCTGCGGAGGTTAACGCCTTTACATCCCGTATTGGGATAACTATGCATATGTCGTGCGGATCATCGCAAAGCGGACCTTGCGCGATTACTGGACCCGGGAACCGAGAGCGGAACAACCGCTGAAGGCGTGGTATGCGGTCGCGAGGAAAGCCGATTGGGCGTCGCCGGTGGACGTGAAATGGGCGTACGGCAACGCAAGTATCGTGGGCAATGACCGGGTCGTATTCAACATTGGCGGGAACAGATACAGGCTTATCGTGCGTTTCAACTACGAGCGTCGCATCGGATACGTGCGCTTCCTGGGAACGCATGCCGAATACGATGTGATCGATGCGCTCAACGTCTAGGAGGTCGGCATGACCGTCAAACCGATCAAGAGCGAAGCTGACTACGACGCCGCCCTGACCAGGATCGATGCCCTGATGAGCGTCGAGTCGGACACGCCGGAGGCCGACGAGCTCGAGGTTCTCGTGACCCTGGTGGAAGCATACGAAGCGATACGCTGGCCGATTGAGGACCCGAATCCGATCTCTCTGATCGAGCACGTCATGGA
>JAPPHW010000164.1 GCA_028820945.1 Defluviicoccus sp. | reverse complement strand
GCGCGGGCGAAGCGTTTTCCGCCGGCGGCGACCTCGACCTGGTGGAGGAGATGACGCTCGACTACGAGACCCGGGTCCGCGTCTGGCGCGAGGCGAAGGACATGGTCTACGGCATGGTCGAGTGCTCGACCCCCGTGGTGTCGGCGATCAGGGGGCCGGCAGTGGGGGCGGGCCTGGTCTGCGCGCTGCTGGCCGACATTTCCGTCGCGGCGAAGACGGCGCGGCTGATCGACGGCCACACGCGGCTCGGCGTCGCCGCGGGCGACCACGCGGCGATCGTCTGGCCGCTGCTCTGTGGCATGGCCAAGGCGAAGTACTACCTGCTGCTCTGCGAGGCGGTGAGCGGCGAGGAGGCGGAGCGGATCGGCCTGGTCTCGCTCGCCGTGGACGACGAGGCGGTGATGGAGACCGCCTACGACGTCGCGCGCAAGCTCGCCCGCGGCGCGCCGAGCGCGATCCGCTGGACCAAGCACACGCTCAACAACTGGCTCCGGATGGCGGGGCCGACCTTCGATGCTTCGCTGGCGCTCGAGTTCCTCGGCTTCGGCGGCCCCGAGGTCAAGGAGGGCGTCGCGAGCTTGAAGGAGAAGCGCCGCCCCGATTTCATCGGCGGCGGAAGCTAGAACCGGCCGATCGGGATGGTGTAGGTCAGGCCGAGCGTCTCGGTTCCGGGGTTGTCGTCGCCGAACAATTCCGCGTGCGAGATGTGGTGGAACGAGACGCCGATCCTCGACCCGTCGTCCAGCTTGTAATGCACGTCGAACCCTGTGCGGAACTGGGCGGCGCTGCCGAGGTCCTTGCCGTTGCCCTCGATGGGATAGGCGGCGAGCGAGGAGTTGAACGAGACCAGCAGGCTGTCGGTGAAAGCGATGTCGTGCCGGAGCCCGCCATAGCCGAGGATGCCGCCGTCGGTCGTGCCGGCCATGCCGAACAGCGGCCCCGTGCGCATCGCCCACAGCGCGGGCCGGTACTCGACCCGGAACATCCCGGCGGGGTTTTCGACGTCGTGGACGTCGAACACGCCGGAGCCGAAGGTGACGACGTCGGACTCGTCGTCCTGGGGCGGGCCCATGGCGAGGCTGTAGGCGAGGAACGCCGCGCCGCCGTACATGATCCCGGACGCCGCCTTGTCGGCGCGCGCCGTCCCTGGATCGGAGACGGCAAGCACCGCAACAAGCGGAATCGCGACGGCGAGAAGACGACACCCCGGCATCCGGCCCTCCCTGAACGGCCGACCATCTTAGGTCGGGGCGAGGCTGATGCAATCGGCGGCGGGCGGCGATAACCTGCGTCGCCGGGGGAGGCGGCACGCGCCGATGGATGACGCCGCGACACATCGCGAATCCCGAACGGCCGGACGGCGGAACCTGCTGGTCTTTTGCGCGGTCTCGGCGATCGCCGGCGCGATCCTCTACCGGTTTCCCTCGATCGACCTGTTCTTCGCCGGCCTGTTCCACGATCCGGGCAACGGGTTCCCGGCGGCGCGAGACCCGGACGTCCAGGCGATCCGCAAGGCGTTCATCCGGGTCGGTTACGTCGTTTTCGCCGGCCTCCTGCTCGCGGTCGCCGCGCGCCATCTCTGGGGCCGCTATCTGTTCGGTCTCACGCGGCGCTCGATCTGCTTCCTCCTCGTCTTCTCGCTTCTCGGGCCCGGGCTGATCGTCAACCACGTGTTCAAGGACCACTGGGACCGCGCCCGGCCGCGCGCGATCGTCGAGTTCGGCGGCGAGAAGACTTTCACCCCGCCTCTGGTCATCGCCGATCAGTGCGAGACGAACTGCTCCTTCGTCTCGGGCGAGGCGAGCTACGGCTTCGCCTTCGCCGCGTTCGCGTTTCTCGTGGCGCCGCGCTGGCGGCGGCGGGTATTCTGGACGGCGGTCGGGTTCGGCTCGATCGTGGGGGCGTTCCGCATGCTGGTGGGCGCGCATTTCCTGAGCGACGTGTTCTTCGCCGGCGTATTCACCATAGCCATGGCGTGGTACGCCCATCGCGAGATCGTGCTCGGCGGACGTCTCGACCGGGCGATGGACCGGACCGCCGACCTGCTCGGGATACCGCGCGATCCGGTCGCGGCGCGGCGAATTACGGAAGGGTGACGGGAATGACGGTTTATCGCGGCTTCGACCAGGAAACGCTCGACACCGAATACCGGGCGCGCGGCACCGTGCCGCTGGAGGTATTCGAGGAGGCGGTGGGGCGCTACGCCACCGACAGCGCGCGGGCGCGCGAGGCCCTGGAATGCCGGGAAGACGTGCGGTACGGCGACAGCGCCGACGAGGTGGTCGACATCTTCCCGGCGGGCGGCGGCGCCCCCGTCCTGGTCTTCATCCACGGCGGCTACTGGCGGATGCTGAGCCAGAAGGAGAGCGCCTTCATGGCCGAATGCTTCGTCGGGCTGGGCGCCGCCGTGGTGACGGTCAATTACAGCCTCGCGCCCGAGGCGAGCCTCGATACCATCGTCGCCCAATGCCGGCGCGCGCTCGCCTGGACTTACGCCAACGCCGCCTCGTTCGGGGCCGATCCCGAGCGGATCTTCGTGACCGGCAGCTCGGCCGGCGGGCACCTGACGGGCGCCATGATTTCGGGCGGCTGGCACGCCGAGTTCGGCGTGCCCGAGGACATCGTCAAGGGCGCCTGCGCGCTGTCCGGCATCTTCGACCTCGAGCCCATCCGCCTCTCCGAGGTCAACGAATGGGCGAAGCTCGACGAGGCGGCGGCGCGGCGGAACAGTCCGATCCACCATTTGCCGGAGAAGGGCTGCCCGCTGATCGTCTCCTACGGTGGCAACGAGACCTCGGAGTTCAAGCGCCAGACCGACGACTACGCGGCCGCCTGGCGCGCGGCCGGGTTCGATGCGACCTATGTCGACATGGCGGAGACCAACCATTTCGACATCGTCTTCGACTATCGAAACCCGGACGGCCGTCTGACCCGCGCCCTTCGCGCCCTGATGGGGGTGTGACGAACCGCACCCGCCGCACCGGGGCCGCGCGCCGTGTCCCAGGACGACGCCATATACGAGGTCTTCGGGCCGCTGTCGCAGGGCGCCCCGGGCAACGATGCCGCGACACTGCGCGCGCTGGACGCGGTTCCGGGCCGCGATGGCGTGCGGCGGGTGCTCGACCTTGGCGCGGGGCGCGGCCGCGCGACCTTCGCCCTGGCGCGGGCGCTCCCCCATGCCCGGGTCACGGCCGTCGAGATCCATGCGCCCTTCGTCGAGCGGATCGCCGAACGCGCCCGCGAGGCGGGCCTTGCGGACCGCGTCCACGCGGTGTGCGGGGACATGGAAAAGATCGAGATCGCCCGGGGGACCATCGACCTCGTCTGGGCCGAAGGGTCCATCTACGTCATCGGGATGGAGCGGGCGCTCGCCATGTGGCGCCCCTGGCTTCGACCGGGCGGCTGCGTCGCGTTCAGCGACTTCGTGCGGTGGGCCGGGGAGCTTTCCAAGGACGCCCGCGCGTTCTGGGCGGTCGAATATCCCGACATGGCGTCGGAAGCGGCGATCCCCTCGCGCGCCGAGGCCGCCGGCTACCGGGTCGTCCGCCGCTTCCGAATGCCGAAAGACGCGCACGAGGCCTATTACGCGCCGCTGGAAGCGCGCGTGGCCGAGCTCGCGGGGAGCGCCGATGCCGGCATCCGGCAAATCCTCGCGGGTCTTCGAAAGGAGATCGCGGTCGTGCGGCGCTTCTCCCACGAGGCGGGCTACACGTTCTTCGTTCTTCGGCGCGCCGAACCGGTCGAGGCCGGCGCCTGAGCGCGCCCTTCGCCGATGAAAGGAAAACCCGCGGCGGCTGGTGCGCCGGTGCAGTAGTTTTCAACCGTCTGCACGGCACCCTCACCGCCGTTCCCCCCACCGTCATGCCCGGACTTGTTCCGGGCATCCACGTCTTGCGGCATCGCGGTGCGAGCCGGAAGCGGGCGAGGCGGCGGAGGCACGTGGATGCCCGGAACAAGTCCGGGCATGACGACGTGGGGCAAACGCTCGACCGCGCGCCAACGAACTTCCGAAACGGGACATTAGCCGTTCCTGACCATCGGGCCGGTCGGTTTGCCGGCGGCGAAGGTATGCCACGGCACCTTCGACGCGACGACCCGGTTGCGCAAAACCCCGATGCCTTCGGTTTCGAGCTCCACCGTGTCGCCGTCCTCGATCTTCTTCTCGCCCGAATAGGTGCCGAGCGAGATGACGTCGCCCGGCTCCAGGGGCGTGTAATCCGAGCAGTAGGCCAGCACCTCGAACGGATCGAAGATCATGTCCCCCGTATTGCCCTCGCGCGTGACCTTGCCGTTGATCCGTACTTCCTGCTTCAGGTTGCGCGGGTCGGCGAGCTCCTTCGCGGTCACGATCCACGGTCCGATCGGGCAAAACGTCGCGAAATTCTTCGCGTAGGAATAGGGCTGCCCCATCCTGAGCCGCTCGCGCTGGCGGTCGCGTGCCGACACGTCGTTGCAGATCGTCCAGCCGAATACGTGGCCGGGGGCTTCCGCGGCGGACACGTGGCGGCACGGGCGGGAGACGACGAGCGCCAGCTCGTGCTCCTCGTCCACCTTCTGCGGGAAGGGCGGAAGCTCGATTTCGCCCTCGTGGCCCACCATGGAGGAGGCATATTTCTCGAACACGATCGGCTCGTTGTAGAAGTCGAGGTCGGTCTCGTCGATATGCGCCTGGTAGTTGAGCGCCAGCGCCAGAATCTTCGGCGGGCGAAGGATCGGCGGGAGATAGTCCGGCGCCTCGACGACGTAGCCGGCGAGCCGGCCCTCGCCGCGGAGCCGGTCGAGGCACTCGGTGCCGATCGCGTCGATGTCGACCCCGGACCGGACGATCGAGAGCATCGAGCCGGCGGTCTCCGCCAGGTCCGGGCGGGTTGCCGACAGCGCGCCGGTAAGGTCCACGATCCCCTCGGGCGCCACGCAGCCGACGCGGGCGCCGTCCGCCGCGGCGAAAGTAAGCAGCTTCATCGGTACGAAATCCTCTCCTGACAGTTTCTGCCGGCCATTGCCCGCGATGCCGTCGATCGTGACCGAGGCGGGCCTTGCGCACAAGGCAGCCGATATCCGTCCCAGGGCGGCACGCGGACGCCGAAGCGCTCGAGCCTGCCGTCGCGAATGTCACGGGCGGTCTTGACTGGCGTCGGGTTCGCTGCAACAAAACGGGGAACGAAAACGACCTTTTTTCAAAAGATTGGCGCCGAAGTCGCATGGGAGCGTGAAGAGGCCGTCATGGGCAAGGCGCTGAGCGCCGTACAGGTCGCCGCCTTCGGGCGCGACGGCTACGTTTTCCCGCTCGACGCGATGAGCGCCGACGAGGCCCGGGCGCTCGGGCGGCGGATCGAGGACTATGAGCGCGAGGCGGGCGTGGACGCGACCGCGGAACTCCGCGTCAAGGGCCATCTCGTCTTCCCCTGGCTGGTCGAGCTCGCGCGCCATCCCGCCATCCTGGATGCGGTCGAGGACCTGCTCGGACCCGACCTGCTGGTCTATCTCTCGACCTTCTGGTTCAAGGGCGCGGGCGATCCGTCCTACGTCTCGTGGCACCAGGATTCGGCCTATTACGGACTCGACCCGCACGAGGAGGCGACGGTCTGGTTCGCGTTCAGCGATTCGACGCCCGAGAGCGGCTGCGTCCGGGTGATCCCGGGCAGCCATCGCGGCGAGGAGCTGGTTCATGTCGAGACCTACGACGAGAACAACCTGCTCTCGCGCGGCCAGACGCTGGAGGGAATCGACGATTCCGGCGCGGTCGACCTGGTGCTGCGGGCGGGGCAGTTCTCCATCCACCACGAAAGGCTGATCCACGGCTCCGAGCCCAACCGGAGTTCGTGGCGCCGGATGGGGATTTCCTTCATCTACATCCCGACCCGCGTCCGGTCCGTAATCGGCCGCCGCTCGGCGCTGCTGGTCCGCGGCGAGGACCGCCACGGAAACTGGGACCCCGACCCCGAGCCCCGCTTCGACCTCGACCCGGTCTGCGTCGAGGCCATGGAGCGCGCGCTGGCCGGCTACAACGACCGCGCGGTGGAGCAGGAGGCGACCCGGGGGGCGTAGGCGGGCGACCGGTTTCCGCGGCCTCGACTCCCGCGCCCCCGGCCGTGCTTGCGAGGCCGCCGCATCCGTCCGATACTTGCCCCGGTCCCGCGAGGAGGAGACGCGGAATGGACGGAACGAGCGGTTTTTCCGCCAACGGGAACGGCGCCGCCGCGCCCGCCGATCTGATCTGGCCGAACGACGAAACGCAGGTGCCGGACTGGGTCTATACCGACGAACGGATCTACGAGCGCGAGCAGGAGCGCATCTTTTTCGGCCGGCACTGGAACTTCGTCGGCCTCGAATGCGAGGTGCCGAAGCCGGGCG
>JAPPHW010000170.1 GCA_028820945.1 Defluviicoccus sp. | reverse complement strand
AGCACGAGGCGACGACGTCGAAGATCAGCGAGGACCAGCTGTTCTACTGCCTGCAGCGCGGGCTCGATCCGGAGGAAGCGGTCTCGCTGATCGTCAACGGGTTCTGCAAGGAAGTGCTGCGCGAGTTGCCGATGGAATTCGCCGTCGAGGCGCAGAAGCTGCTCGAGGTGAGCCTCGAAGGGAGCGTCGGCTGATGCTGTCTATCCGGGACTTGCGCGCCGAAGTCGACGGCAAGGAAATCCTCAAGGGGATCTCGCTCGACCTTGCCGCCGGCGAGGTACACGCGGTGATGGGTCCCAACGGCTCCGGCAAGAGCACGCTGTCCTACGTGCTGGCGGGCCGCGAGGGGTACGAGGTCACCGGAGGATCGGTGACCTTCGACGGCCGCGACCTGTTCGGGATGGAGGTCGAGGAGCGCGCGGCGGCGGGGATTTTCCTTGCCTTCCAGTATCCGGTGGAGATCCCGGGCGTTTCCAACCTCACCTTCCTTAAGACCGCGGTCAACGCGATCAGAAAGGCGCGCGGCGAAACGGAGCTCGACGCGCTCGATTTCCTCAAGCTCGCGCGCGCGATAGCGTCGACCCTGGAGATGAGCGACGCGCTTTTGCAGCGCGCGGTCAACGAGGGCTTCTCGGGCGGCGAGAAGAAGCGCAACGAGATCTTTCAGATGGCGATGCTGGAACCCCGGCTCGCGATCCTCGACGAGACCGATTCGGGCCTCGATATCGATGCGCTCAAGACCGTCGCCGACGGGGTCAACGCGCTGCGTGCGCCGGACCGGGCGATGTTGGTGATCACCCACTATCAGCGCCTGCTCGACTATATCGTGCCGGACCGGGTGCACGTGCTGTCCGGCGGGCGGATCGTCAAATCGGGCGATGCGGGGCTGGCGCGCGAGCTGGAAGCGCAAGGTTACGCCGCCTACGCCGGCGAAACGGCGAGTGCCTGAGGGAAACGCGGCCTTGCCTACCGCCGACATGGAACGTTTCAACCGAGCCTTCGCGGCGGCGAACGCGGAGCTTCCCGGGCACGGCAACGCCGAGGTGGCGCGGCTGCGCGAAGCGGCGATGGCGAAATTCGTGTCGACGGGTTTGCCGAGCCGGCGCGACGAAAGCTGGCGCTATACCGATCTCCGCCGGCTGGACCGGCTGGACCTCGCCGGTCTCGCGGGGCGGACCGACGGCGAGACGGTTGCCGAGCTGCCCGGCGCTCTCGCGTCGCTCGATGCCGAGCGTATCGTGTTCGTCGACGGCCGTTACGACGCCGCTCTCTCGGCGCACGGAGCGCAGTCCGGCGGCGCGAGGCTCGACGTGCTGTCCGCCCATCTCGGAAACGGATGCGGCGACGCGGCCGCCATCCTCGGACCCGGTCTGGCCGAGTGGGACGGGGCGGGACAGGAAGCTCTTGCCGCGCTCAACACCGCGATGACGCGCGACGGGGTGGTGGTCGATGTGCCGGCGGGCACGAAACTCGATAAGCCGATTCTCGTCGTCCACCTCCTGAGTGGCGAGGCCGGCGCCGTCCATCCACGCAACGTGCTCAGGATCGGCGCGGGCGCCGAAGCGGATTTGGCAGAGGTCTTCATCGGCCGTTCGGGGAGTACCGGCTGGACCAATACCGTGCTCGAAGGCGCGATCGAACAGGGCGGACGGCTCCGTCACGTCGCGATGATCCGACACGGCGCCGGGGCGGTGCACACCGGCCGCATGACGATGGATGTCGCGCGGGACGCGAATTACGCGGCGCAGGCGCTCACCCTCGGGGGCAGGGTGGTCAGGAACGAGTTCGTCGTGCGTCTCTCCGGCCCGGGTGCGGAATGCAGCCTTTCAGGCGGTGCTCTCGCCCACGGACGCCGCCATGTCGATCACACCACCGAGATTACCCACGCCGCGCCCCACACCGAGAGCGAGCAGGTGTTCCGCAATGTGGCCGACGACAACGCGAGGACCGTCTTCCAGGGCCGTGTCGTCGTCGAGAAGGACGCGCAGAAGACCAACGCCCGCCAGTCCGGCCGCAGCCTGCTGCTCTCGCCCGGCGCGGAGGCGCAGAACAAGCCCGAGCTCCGCATCTTCGCCGACGACGTGAAATGCAGCCACGGCGCGACCGTGGGCGACCTCGACAAGGATGCGCTGTTCTACCTGCGCGCCCGGGGGATCGACGAGGCCGAGGCCCGCGCGCTCCTGACCCGCGCTTTCGTGGCCGATCTGTTGACGCTGCTGCCGATCGAGGCGGCGAGGACGGCGGTGGAGGAGGCGGTCGATGGATGGTTGCGCCGCGCCGCGAACGGGGACGGTTGAGATGGCGGCAGCGAACGGCGCCTACGACATCGACGCGATCCGCCGGGATTTCCCGATCCTGGGCGAGAGCGTCTACGACAAGCCGCTGGTCTATCTCGACAACGGGGCGAGCGCCCAGAAGCCCCGAGCGGTGATCGACAGCCTGTCGCGGGTCTATGAGACCGAGTACGCCAACGTCCACCGCGGCGTCCACTATATGAGCCAGAAGGCGACCGAGGCGATGGAGGGCGCGCGGGAGAAGGCGCGCGCGTTCATCAACGCCGAGCACGCGCACGAGGCGATTTTCGTCCGCGGCGCCACCGAGGGGATCAACCTCGTCGCGTCGAGCTGGGGACGGGCCAATCTGGAACCCGGCGACGAGATCGTGCTCTCGGTGATGGAGCACCACTCCAACATCGTGCCCTGGCAGATCGTGGCGGAACAGACGGGCGCCGTTATCAGGGTCGCGCCGATCGACGATGACGGCGTGCTCGACATGGACGCGCTGGAATCGCTGGTCGGGCCGCGGACGCGGATGGTTGCCATCACCCACGTGTCGAACGCGCTCGGCACCGTGGTCCCGGTGGACGAGGTCATTCGGATCGCGCATCGGCACGGCGCGCTGGTGCTGCTGGACGGCTGCCAGGCGGTGCCGCACATGGCGGTCGACGTGCGCGCGCTCGATGTCGACTTTTATGTCTACTCCGGCCACAAGCTCTATGGGCCGAGCGGAATCGGCATTCTCTACGGCAAGGAATCGCTGTTGAAGGCGATGCCGCCTTATCAGGGCGGCGGCGAGATGATCGAGGTCGTCACCTTCGAGAAGACCACCTATGCCGACCTGCCGTTCAAGTTCGAGGCGGGGACGCCCCATATCGCGGGCGCGATCGGACTCGGCGCCGCGATCGATTACGTGACCGGGATCGGACTCGACAGCATCGGCGCGCATGAGAACGACATCCTCGAATACGCCACCGCCCGGCTCGGCGCGCTCAACTCGGTCAGGCTGATCGGGACCGCGCCTGAAAAGGCGGCCATCGTCTCCTTCAACCTGGAAGACGTGCACCCGCACGATGTCGGCACCATCCTCGACCGCGAGGGCGTGGCCGTCCGCACAGGCCACCACTGCGCCCAGCCGGTGATGGACCGGTTCGACGTCGCGGCCACCGTGCGCGCCTCCTTCGGGCTCTACAACACGAGGCAGGAAGTCGACGCGCTGGTGGACGCGCTCGGCCGCGTGCAGGAGATATTCGGCCGATGATCGACCTCCGCAGCCTGTACCAGGACGTCATCCTCGACCATTCCCGAAACCCGCGGAATTCGGGTGCGCTGGAGCCGCGCAGCCACGAGGCGAACGGCAACAACCCGCTCTGCGGCGACAAGGTGCGGGTCTATATGCAGGTCGGAAACGGCATGATCGACGACATCATGTTCGAAGCGAAAGGCTGTGCGATTTCAGTGGCTTCGGCCTCGATGATGACAGAATTGATCAAGGGAACGGAGATCGGGGAAGCGCGTGCGACCTTCGAGCGGTTCCACGAGATCGTCACCCGCAAGGGGGACATCTCGGATGACGAGCTCGAAGCGCTCGACAAGCTCGCGACCCTGATCGGCGTGCGCGAATTTCCCATGCGGGTAAAGTGCGCGACCCTTCCCTGGCATACCATGACGGCGGCGCTCGACGGCGTTGCCGACGACGTGACGACGGAGTGAGCGGCAATGGATGACGACATGATCGGCACCGAGCCGGCCCAGGCTGCTTCCCAAGGCGGAGCCGACACGCTTCACCGGGCGGTGGTCGAGGCGGTCAGCAGCGTTTACGACCCGGAGATACCGGTCAACATCTACGAGCTCGGCCTGATCTACGACGTCAGCGTTTCTGAGTCGCGCGATGTCGACATTCTGATGACGCTGACATCGCCGATGTGCCCGGTTGCCGAGTCTTTGCCTATCGAGGTCGAGTCGCGCGTGCGCGGTGTCGACGACGTCAACGACGTGCATGTCGAGCTCACCTGGGATCCGCCCTGGACCCCGGAAATGATGAGCGAAGCCGCAAAGCTCGAACTGGGGTTCATGTGATGACCGGAGCGACGCGATGAACAAGCAGGCGATGACTCTGACCGACGCCGCCGCCGACCGCGTGCGGTATCTGATGGGGCGGCGCGAGGAACCCGCCGTGGGGCTCCGCATCGGTATCCGTACCGGCGGCTGCTCCGGCATGGCCTACCAGATGGAGTTCGCCGCCGAGCAGAACCCGCTCGACGAGGTGGTGGAGGAGAAGGGCGTCACCGTTATGATCGACGGCAGGGCGCTGATGTTCCTGATCGGCACCGAAATGGATTATGTCGAGGACAAGCTCCAGTCCGGCTTCGTGTTCAACAACCCCAACGAGAAGGGACGCTGCGGCTGCGGCGAGTCCTTCCACGTCTGAATGCCCAAGGTCTATTCCATCGACGGGGTGACCCCGGTCGTTCACCCCACCGCCTATGTCCACGAGTCGGCGGTCCTGATCGGCGATGTGATCGTCGGTCCCGGCTGCTATATCGCGCCGTCCGCGAGCCTGCGCGGCGATTTCGGCCAGATTCGTATAGCGGAAGGCTCGAACGTCCAGGACAACTGCAGCATCCACTGCTACGCGGGCGGCGAGACCGTGGTGGGCGCGGACGTCTCTGTGGGACACGGAGCCGTTCTGCACGGCTGTTCGGTCGGCGACCATGCGCTGGTCGGCATGAACGCGGTGGTGATGGACGGCGCGGTAATCGGCAGCCGGGCGATCGTGGCGGCGCTAGCCTTCGTGCGCTCGGATTTCCAGGTTCCGGAGAGGACCATCGTCGCCGGCGTACCGGCGAAGATCATGCGCGAGATCACCGACGAAGAGACCGGGTGGATGGCCGACGCCAACGCCGACTATCACAGCGCCCGCGAGCGCGCCTGGGCTTCGATGGAACGCGTCGATGCGCTCCACCGCGTCGACCGCGAAGGGCCGAGGCTGACCTTCGCCGGCTCGAAGCCGCTCTACCAGGCGCGCGGCGGTTAGGCGATGGCCCCCGGACGCGAGCTCGATCCGCAAACCGCGCGCGTCCTCGCCGATCTCGACGGGCCCGGCGTTCCGCAAGTGGCCGACATGTCCCCGGACGCCGCGCGGCGCCATATCGAGGATTTCGTGCGCGATTGGGACCTCGACCCGAAGCCTCCGATCGGCAGGGTCGTGGATCTGACGATACCGGGGCAGGAGCCCCGCCAGGAGATCGCCGCGCGGCTCTATCGGCCCACCGAGGCCGAAGGAGCCTTGCCCCTGATGGCGTTCTTCCATGCCGGCGGCTACGTGTTCGGCGGCATCGGGACGCATGAGAGCTTCTGCCGGCTGATTTCCGAGGGGGCGGGGTGCCTGGTCCTTTCGGTCGACTACCGCCGCGCGCCGGAGCACAAGTTCCCCGCCGCGCACGAGGATTGCTATACGGCGACGGCGTGGGCCGCCGCGCATGCCGATGAAATCGGTGCCGATCCGGCGCGGCTGGCGGTCGGGGGCGACTCTTCGGGCGGGACGCTCGCCATCGGCGTGGGCCAGCTCGCCCATCGCCGGGGAGGGCCTTCGATCGCGCACCAGTTCCTCTGGTACCCGGGGACCGCGGGCGGGCCGGAGACCGAGTCGATGCGGACCCTTTCGGAAGGCTATTTCCTCAACTCGGGACTGATGAAATGGTCGATGGGCCACTACCTCAACGGCCCCCAGGACCTCGCCGATCCCCTCGTTGCGCCGATGAAAATCGACGATTTCTCGATTCTCCCGCCGACCTGGCTGATGACCGCCGGGTTCGACCCCAGACGGGACGACAACAAGGCCTTCGTCGACGCGCTCGCCGCCGCCGGCGTGCCCGCGACCTATCGCGTGCTCGACAGCACCATCCACGGCTTCATGTTCATGCTGGGCGGGATCGATCTCGCGGTCGAGGCGGCGAAGGAATCGGCGGCCGCTATCCGCGCCGCATTCGCCTGAGCATTGCGCTCTTCCGGTAATCGCCCTACATAGCCATGGCGCGGCGGGGCGTGGCGCAGTCTGGTAGCGCACCTGCTTTGGGAGCAGGGGGTC
>JAPPHW010000248.1 GCA_028820945.1 Defluviicoccus sp. | reverse complement strand
TGATCCGCTTCTATCTGATGCCCTGGCTGCTCGGCTATTCGGTGCTCGGCATGCTGTCCTTTCCGCTGGAAGGAGAGATCGCCGCCTGGCTGTACCGCACTTTCGGTCCCTAGCCGGCTGGACATCCGGCTTTCCCGGCGGGGATAATCCCGCCGCATTTCCAACGGCGGAGCGGGCATGGCAGACGGGTTCGACAGCGCAAATCTGCTCAGCATCCGGGACCGGACGATCGTCGTCACCGGCGGCGGCAAGGGGATCGGAAGGGTCTATTGCGAACGCATGGCCGAGGCCGGCGCGAAGGTGGTGGTCGCCGACATCGACGCCGAGGCCAACGACGACACGGTCGCGGCGATCCGGACCGCCGGCGGCGAGGCGGTTGCGTGCGCGACGGACGTGAGCGACGCCGATCAGGCGGAACGTATGGCGCAGACCGCGATCGACAGCTTCGGGCGGATCGACGGGCTGCTCAACAACGCCTCGCTGATGAGCGTATTGCCGCGCGGCGACTGGATGGAGATCGACGTCGAGCGCTGGGACCGGGTGATGGAGGTCAACCTGCGCGGCATTTTCGTCTGCTGCCGCGCGGTGGTGCCCCAGATGCGGAAGCAGGGCGGCGGCAAGATCGTCAACATCTCGTCCGGCCGGTTCTGGCTGGGTTCGCCCAACCGGTTGGACTATTCCACGTCGAAGGCGGGCGTGATCGGACTCACCCGCTCTCTCGCGACCGAGGTCGGCCCCTACAATATCTGCGTCAACGCCATCACGCCCGGCTTCACGCTGAGCGATACCCAAGTCTCTTCCTCCGGCGACTACGCCCAGAGGAACGAACCGCCGCCCGGGCGCATTATCCGCCGCCACCAGTATCCCGACGACCTTGTCGGCGCGGTCATGTTCCTGATGTCCGCGGGGTCCGACTTCATCACCGGCCAGACCGTCAACGTCGATGGCGGCCAGTCGATGCACTGAAGCCCGCCGGGGAGCGCCGATCATGGAGATTCCCGGGCCGGGGGGAGCGCCCGGCCTTGTCGCCGAGACCTTCCACACCGGACACCATCTCGCCAACGCGCGCCGCCGGGCCGAGGCCGGCATCGACGACATCCTGGTGATCGACGCCGATGCGCATGTCTACGAGAAAGAATCGATCGTCGAGATCATCCCGCTGATCGAGGACCCGATCGTCCGGCAGCTCGCGCGGAGCGCCCAGGGCGCGGCCCGGCAGGCGGCGCGGTTCCCGCTCGACCGGGTCGCGTATCACGAGCTCGGCGGGCGTATCGCCCGCGATATCCTGCGCCGCCTCGAAACCACGCCCGGCCACGGCACCCACCGCGCGGCCGAGCTTGCCCTGCGGGCGATGGACGCGATGGGGATCGACGTGGCCGCGCTGTCGCCGTTCGGCCTGCAGATCATGGGCCTCCACCCCCAGCCGGAGGTCGAGGCCGGGGTTCTCGGCGCCTACAACCGCTGGCTGACCGAGCGGGTTCTGCCGGCATCGCCGCGGCTGCTCGGCTGGATCATGCTACCGTTCAACGCGCCGCGCGATGCTCTCCGGACGGTGGAAACCTACGCGAACCGTCCCGGTATCGCCGGATTCCAGGTCACGTCGCTTCGCGAGAAACCGGTGCACGACAACGCCTACATGCCGGTCTACTCGGCGATCGAGGAGGCCGGCCTGCCGATCGCCTTCCACGGCGGAACCGACTGGGAAGACCCGCTGTTCCGTACCGTCAGCAAGTTCATGGCCGTCAAGGCGCTGTCGCAGCAGTGGTACAACATCGTCCACTGCACCAACTGGGTGGTGAACGGCATGCCGGAGCGGTTTCCCCGCATGAACGTGATCTGGATGGATTCCGGGATTTCCTGGGTGCCATGGCTCACGATGCGGCTCGACAACGAATACCGCATGCGGAGCTCCGAATGCCCGACGCTGACGCGCCTTCCGGGCGAATACATGCGGGAGATGTACTACACCTCCAACCCGGTCGAGGTGCCGGACAGGGAAGACGCGCTGGCAGCGGCCTACCGGGCGATCGACGCGCCCAACAGCCTGATCTACGCCTCCAACTACCCGGCATCCGACATGGACCTGCCGGGCGCGGTCGGCGATCTGGCGATTCTGAGCGAGGCCGACAAGCGCCGCATCCTGGGCGAGACCGCGCGGCGCCTGTTCCGGCTGCCGGAAACGGTCGCCGCCGGCTACATGCGGGACGGGTAGCCGCGGGAAGGCACTGCCGTCCGGTTCGACAGCCTCGATATTCCCTCCGGTCGGGGGCTTCCAATGTTTCACGTGAAACAAAGGTCAGCAGTGTTGACCTATGTTTCACGTGAAACATTGTCCCGATATGGGACTATTTTTCGCGTCCCCCGGGGACGCGGCGGCTCCCCGCGCGGGCGGTAGACGGCGCGGATGCGACGGCGGATCTCCCTGCCGCGCCAGCGGGTTGGCGGGGATTGCTGCCGGACCGGTTCGGAAAACCGGCGCGAGTGTCCCGGAGGCGGGGCCGGCTCGCCCGATTGTCAACTGTGGTTAACACCTCCCGACCTTGTCCCCGCTCTCCGATGCAGAATCCCCAACGTCCGGACCGGACGGCAGCGGATTCGTTCCGGGTGACGGTTTGGGTATCGGCGAAAAATCCCGGGACGCCGAGGGATCGTTCGGCATACGGCCGCCGCTCTGCTAAAAACCGGCACGGGTTTGAGAAAGGCGGAACGAGACATGGCTGACGGCGGCACCAGGGGTTACGGCGCGTACGACCGGCCTCACGAGGACCTGCGGGAATGGATCGACCGGGCCGAGTCGCTCGGCGAGCTGATGCGGGTCGACGGGGTCGACTGGAACCTCGAGATGGGTTCGGTGGCGGAGATGATCTACCACGCCAAACCGGACAACCCGCCGGCGATCCTGTTCGAGAACATCCCCGGCTTCTCGTCCGACTACCGGGTGCTCTCGGGCGCGACGAACTCGATGAACCGGCTGGCCATGACCCTCGGCTTCCCCAGACCGAAAACCCCGATCGATGTCGTGCAGAGCTACCGGGACAGGCTGAAGAATTTCGAGCCGCTGCCCGCGCGCGAGCTCAACACCGGCCCGGTGATGGAAAACGTCGACCGCGACGGCGAGGTCGATCTCTACAAGTTCCCCGTGCCCCTGCTGCACGAGGAGGATGGCGGGCGCTATTTCGGCACCGGCGATCTGGTCACCATCCGGGACCCCGAGGACGACTGGGTCAATCTCGGCACCTACCGGGTCCAGGTGCACGACAGGAACACGGTCGGGCTCTGGATGTCGCCCGGCAAGCACGGACGGCTGATCCGCGAGAAGTATTTCGCCAAGGGCGAGCCCTGCCCGGTCGCGATAAGCGTGGGCCAGGATCCGCTGCTCTTCCTGTCGGCCGCGAACGAGGTGGCCTGGGGCACGCCCGAGTTCGCCCATGCCGGCGGCCACCGGGGCGTGCCGTTCGACATCACAAACACCGAGCTCCACGGCCTGCCGATGGCGGCCGCCGCCGAGATCGTGCTCGAGGGCGAGATCGTGCCCGACGAGAAACGCATCGAAGGTCCGTTCGGCGAATGGACCGGCTACTACGCGAGCGCGGAGCGAGAGGATTATGTCGTCAAGGTGCGCCGGGTCTATCACCGCGACCGGCCGATCCACACCATGGCGCGCCCTGGCCGCCCGCCATCCGACTATTCGTTCTCCAAGTGCACCGTCAAGGCGGCGATGATCTGGGATCAGGTCGAGCGCGCCGGCCTGCCCGGGGTCAAGGGCGTCTGGAGCATGGAGTTCGGCGGCGGGCGGATGTTCAACGTCATCTCCATCGAACAGCGATATCCCGGCCATGCGCGCCAGGCGCTGCTGCTCACGGCGGGAGCGCACGCGGCGAACTATCTCGGCCGCTTCGTCGTCGTCGTGGACGACGACATCGATCCGACCAGCGTGCATGACGTGATGTGGGCGATCGCGTCGCGCTGCGATCCCGAACAGGACATCGATACGATCCGCCGCACCTGGTCCGGCCCGCTCGACCCGATGAAGCGGCCGGGCGAGAACATGAACAGCCGCGCGCTGATCGATGCCTGCCGGCCCTTCGAGTGGATCGACGACTTCCCCCCCGTGGCCGAGGCGAGCCCGCAGGAGAAGATCCGGATCCGCGAGAAGTTCGGCCATCTCCTGGAGAAGCTGTAGGCGGCGATGGCTTCCGGGCCGCTTTCGCTCGGCGTCGATACCGGGGGCACGTTCACCGATATCGTCCAGATCGACGGCGACGGCGCCGTCACCGTCGACAAGGCGTTCTCCACGCCCGCGAGGCCCGAGGACGGCGCCGTCGAGAGCCTGGCCAGCCTCGCCCGCAATACGCAGCGGCCGGTGGACGCGGTGCTCGGCGCGACCGCGCGTTTCGCGCACGGCACCACGGTCTCGACCAACGCGCTGATCCAGCGGAGCGGCGCCCGGGTGGGGCTGATCGCGACGCGCGGATTCGAGGACACGCTGGTCATCGGACGCGGACCGGTCGGGCGTGTCGGTGGGCTTCCCCATGCGAAGGCGATGGATTTCCTGCATACCGAGCCGCCGGCGCCGCTGGTCTCGCGGCGGCTTGTGCGCGGCGTCGGGGAACGCGTCACGGCGGAAGGGGAGGTTCTCGCCCCGCTCGACAGAGAAGAGGCCGCGGAAGCCGTGCGGGCGGTCGTCGAGGCCGGAGCCGAAAGCCTCGCCGTGTGCTTGCTGTGGTCGTTCCTCGCGCCGGATCACGAAGAGGAGATCCGGGAGGTGACCGCCGAGATCGCGCCCGGCGTGCCGGTCTTCCTGTCGTCGGAGATCGCGCCCCGGATTGGCGAGTACGAACGCATGGTGACGACCGCGGTCGCCGCCCATGTCGGGCCGGCGACCACACGGTACATCGGGAAACTGCAGGACCGGCTCGCCATTGACGGGCTTCGACATCCCATCCAAATCATGACCGCCGCCGGCGGGACGACGCTTCCCGACGGCGCCGCGCGGGAAGCGGTGTCGGTGGTGAATTCGGGTCCGGTCGGCGGACTCGTCGCGGCGCGCCATCTCGGCCGGGCGCTCGGGATCGAGAACGCGATTACCGCCGACATGGGCGGCACCAGCTTCGACGTCGGGCTGATCTCGCGCGGCGCGATCGAACACACCGGCAGGCCCTTCCTCGACCAGGGACTCCCGGTTCTCACCCGCTCCGCGCGGATCGATACGCTCGGCGCGGGCGGCGGCAGCATCGCGGTCAGCGACGGCTTCCGGCTCAGGGTCGGGCCCGAGAGCGCCGGCGCCGATCCCGGTCCCGCGGCTTACGGGCGGGGCGGCGAGTACCCCACCGTGACCGACGCGCTGGTGGTGCTGGGCATCGTCGATCCCGACCGTTTCTTCGGCGGACGCTACCGGCTCGACCCCGGCTTGGCCGAAGCCGCGATCGAGCGCCACGTCGCCCGCCCGCTCGGTCTCGGCATCGCCGATGCCGCCGCCGGGATCGTCGAGGTGGTCAACGGCCGCATGTCGGACCTGATCCGCAAGGTGACCATCGAAACCGGCAACGACCCCCGTGAGTTCGCCCTTTTCGCCTACGGCGGGGCCTGCGGTGCCCATTGCGCCGACCTCGCGATGCGGCTCGGCATCGGGCGCGCGATCGTTCCCTACGGCGCGCCCGTGTTTTCCGCCCTGGGCATCGCGCTCTCCGATATCGTCTACGCGCACACGCTGTCCGCGCCGGTCGGCCTCGACGACGAGGACGCGGCCCGTCGGGTCGCGCGGGAGTCCCTGAACGCGCTCGCGCGGCGCGCCGGGGCCGATCTCGCGGCGAGCGGGTTCGCCACCGGGGACGCGACGATCCGCTACAGCGTCGAAATGCGCTATCGCGGCCAGATGAACGAGATCACCCTCGACCTTCCCGAAGGCGGGGCGGAACCGGGTCTGGCCGGCCGGCTGCGCCGTGCCTTCGAATCCCTCTACGAACAGCGTTACGGCGCCAGCGCGGTTCGCGCGTCCGCCGGGCTCGAGATCGTCAGTCTCGGCGTCGAGGCCTCGGTGGCGGCCGAAATCCCGGCCTTCGCCGAACGGGCCTCCCCGGAGGCGGGCCCCGGACCGGCCCGCCGGCGCCGCATCCATCGCCGGGGCGCCGAGCCGCTCGACGCCGAAATCCACGATTTCGCAACGCTCGGTCCCGGCGCCGCCGTTGCGGGACCCGCGGTGATCGAGCGCGAGATGACGACGGTCTGGGTCCCGCCGTCGGCATTGGCGCGCGTCGACCGGCTGGGCAATATCGAGATCGCTCCGGAGGGAAGCCGATGACCGCGACCGTCGATCCCATCGCGTTCGAGGTGCTGAAGCACCGGCTTTGGCAGATCAACGACGAGCAGTCGGCCGCCATCAAGACCATCTCCGCCTCGCCCATCGTGGTCGAGGGGAACGACTTCAACACCG
>JAPPHW010000269.1 GCA_028820945.1 Defluviicoccus sp. | reverse complement strand
ACCTCGATCTCGCCGTCGGGCGAGCGGTCGACGAGCTGGTCGAGCGCGAGCCTGGACCGGCCCAGATGGGTCTCGAGATCGGGACCGTCCCCGGCGAGCGAAGCGAACCAGAAGCCGCGATAGTTCTCGGCCCGCGGCGCCTTCCGCAGGTGGAAGGCGGGGTCGTTCGGGTCGAACCGCGTCCCCTCGTAGCCCTTTGCGCCCGGCACGCTGTCCAGCCTTCCGTCGAGCTCGAACATCCAGGCGTGGTAGGAGCAGCGGAACAGCTTGCCCGCGTTGCCCTTGCGCGCCGAGCAGATCTGCGCGCCGCGATGCGGGCAGCGGTTGTAGAGCACGTTGATCTCGCCGTTCAGATCGCGGGTCATCAGCATCGGCTGGCGGCCGACGCGGGCGAGGTAGTAGTCGCCGGGGTTCTTCACCTGGCTCTCGTGGCCGATATAGATCCACAGCCGCTCGAAGATCCGTTCCATCTCCAGGTCGAAGATCCCGGGATCCACATAGGCCTTCCGGTGCACCCGGTCGGGCTCGACCAGGGCGGCGATTTCGTTCTCAGACCAGGTCATCGCATCTCTCCCACAGGCGGCCCGATCATTGCGACTCGCCCGCGGATTGGCTAGAGCATTTTCACGCGAATTGGAAGTTGCAGCGGAGGGAGAACGGAACAGTGGCCGAATTCGACGATCGTGCGGTGCTCATCACCGGCCCTGCCAAGGGCATGGGAGCGCGGATCACAAGGCAGTTCGCCGAGGAAGGGGCGGATCTGGTGCTCGCCGGGCGCGACACCGCGGCCATCGCGCCGGTCGCCGAAGAGGCCAAGGCGATGGGACGCGGCGCCATCGTCGCGCCCTGCGACGTGACCGACGCAAACGCCGTCGAGGCGGCGGTGCAGGCGGGGCTCGACGCCTATGGCAAGATCGACGTGCTGGTCAACGTCGCCGGCGGCACCGGCCCGCTGGGCCGCTCGTCGTGGGAGATCGAGCCCGCGGATTTCGACCGGATCGTCGAGCTCAACATGAAGGGGGCGTGGCTCACCATGCGCGCGGTGATGCCGCACATGATCGACCGGCGCTACGGCAAGATCGTCAATGTCGGCGGCACGTTCGGGCTGCGCGGCCGCCAGGGACGGATGGCCTATTCGGCGTCCAAATGGGGCTTGCGCGGGATCACCAAGTCGACCGCGCTCGAGGCCGGACCGCACAATATCAACGTCAACTGCGTCTGCCCCGGCATGGTCGACGGGCCGCGCTTCCGCAAGGTCTGCGCCGAACGCGCCGAACGCCTCGGCATCTCGGTGGACGAGGCGCGGCGGCAGCACGAGGACGAATACGCGCTGAAGCGGATCTCGACCGATTCCGACGTCGCGGAGGCGGTGCTCTTCTTCGCGAGCGACCGGGCCCGTAACATCACCGGCCAGGACCTCGCCGTCGACGGCGGCTGGGTGATATAGGAGGCTTTCCATGAAAACGGTCGATCTCCTGATCAAGGGCGGTTCGGTGGTCTCGCCGTCCGCCACGATCGAGGCGGACATCGCGATCGACGGCGAACGGATCGTCGGCATCGCGGCGGGCGAGATGTCGCCGCCGGCGCGCGAAACCGTCGACGCGAGCGGACTCCACGTCCTCCCCGGCGCGGTGGACAGCCACGTCCATTTCCGCGAGCCGGGCTACGACTACAAGGAGAACTGGGAGACCGGCACCGCGGCGGCGGCCTGCGGCGGAACCACCAGCGTCTTCGAGATGCCCAACACCCACCCGCCGACGGGCTCGCTGGAGGCGCTGCGCGACAAGCAGGCGCGGGCGAAGCGGCAGGCGCATGTCGATTACGGCATCTACGGACTCCTCGACGAGAACAATATCGACGTTCTGGAGGACCTGACGCGGGCCGGGGTCAGCGGCTTCAAGTGCTTCATGGGAAACACCTTCGGCGACCTGCCGGCGCCGTCGGACGGCGCGATGCTGGAGGGGTTCGAGATCCTGGCGAGGCTCGGCATGCGCTGCACCGTCCATGCCGAGAACGCTTCGATCATGGCGCGGCGCGAGACGAAGATGAGGGAGGCCGGACGCAACGACGCCCGCGCCCACCTCGCCGCCCGCCCGGAGATCTGCGCCGTCGAGGCGGTCGGCCGCGCCACCGCGTTCGCCGAATGGACCGGGGCACGGCTCCATATCGCACACAAATCGTCGGCCGACGGGCTCGACCTCGTGCGTCGCGCCAAGTCGCGCGGCGTCGACGTGACGGTCGAGACCTGCCCGCAATATTTGATCTTCTCGGTCGACGACATGGACGCGCTCGGCGGGCAGCTCCGCGTCAACCCGCCGATCCGCGAGAAGCACCACGCCGAGGCGCTGTGGGCGGCGCTCCATGACGGCACGATCGACATGATCGCCACCGACCACGCGCCGCACCTGCCGGAGGAAAAGACGTCGAACAGCATCTGGGAGTGCGAATGCGGCTTTCCCGGAGTCGAGACCCAGATGCCGATCATGCTGACCCAGGTGGCCGAGGGGCGGCTGACGCTCAACCAGTATGTCGAATGGTCGGCGGCGGCGCCGGCGCGCGCCTGGGGCTGCTACCCGCGGAAGGGTCTGATCGCGCCCGGCTCGGACGCCGACATCGCCATCGTCGATCTCGGCGCGGAGGGGCGGATTTCCCGCGACGCTCTCCATTCCCGCAGCCACATGACGCCGTGGCACGGATTCGAGACCACGGGGCGCGTGGTCCACACGCTGGTGCGGGGCAAGATCGTCGTCCGCGACGGCATTCTGGTGGGCACGCCGGGCTGGGGCCGTCCGGTGGTTCAGGACATGGCGGCGCCCGCGCCCCGCAACACCGACAAGACCACGGAAGCGATCGTCGCCTACCGGCCGGATTAAGTGGATCGGGGCCGTCCCTCGATACGGCGCTCATATGGATAACCTGACAGGTGGGCGCTCTCCGCTATTCGTCGCAAACTGTACAGCGAACAGGAAACCGGCCCGCGCCCCCTTCCCGCCGCGTGGCGACCGGATCCGGCGACTCCCGTCTCCCCGGGGACGCGAATCGGACCGCCACGCGAAACATTACTGCGCGCGGACCCGTCTTTTGCCACTTACGAGGCGTTCTTGAGAGACTGAATAGATCAACAAAGCTGACCTTTGTTTCACCTGAAACGTTCGAACCGAACCGGTCGCCATGGGCAGGTCAATCTCGCTCGTGCCGTGCTACACTCCTTTGTAAAGCGTCGTCTGGAGCGGTCAAACCGACGCTGCCACCGCTGGGCCCGTCGAGGTTGTGGGTCGGGCGGTGGCGTTCGCGTTCGCGGAGGCCGTGGTCGGGAGAGCGGTGCGCGGTGGTGTCGAAGCTCGTGATACGAGAGTGGGTATGTGGACAACTCAAGTGGAATCCATAGCAGTCATGGATATGCGCACTGCGCGGGCGACCGATTACGGCCGATCCCGGTGCTCGCCCGGAGACCTACGATGCCGATAACCAGCCTGTACTTGACCGATTTCGGCCCGTTCGAAGAGATCGAGTTCGAGTTTGACCGTCAGGTGAACGTCTTCACTGGGCCAAACAATTCAGGCAAGAGTTCGGTGCTACTGATGCTTGCGGAACTACTGGTCTATCCCTTTACAGCCCCTGACAAGCTGTATCGTTCAGACCGACCAGAGTGGAAGCTCCGCTACTCCGCGGGAACACAGGTGAAGTCCGCTGGCGGATACTTGCCAAGCGACCCTGAATCGTTCATAGCGATTTTCGAAGTCATTGGCCATACCAGTTTCGTTCCCGCACAGCGATCCGCGACAGATTTTCGTGCATCCGGACCCTCTGCGAAGGAGGATGTCGAAGCGCGCACGGAAAAGTTAGCAAATATGCTTGCCCGTGCACGTCCAAAGATGCTGAGAGAATACGGTTTCGAAGAACTCCGCAACGCCACGCGGGAGATGAGGAGTAAGGAACATCCGGAATTAAAACGGCGCGGTGACTTAGCCTTAGCCTATTCGTCGTCGTGGGTCGACGACACGGAAATAGTCCAAAAAATTATCGACATCGACTACACCGCCTATCGGCAGGATCGACCGGAAGTCAGAAACGTGATCGACAAGATCATTTCGATGGTTTCGGAGATTACCGAAGGATATTCAGTGAGTTTTGCGGGAGTAGGCGAAGACGAGGGAGGACTCTTCCCCCGGATTACCACACCTGCTGGCACCCTTCCACTGGATGTGTTGAGCCAGGGAACGCAATCGCTCATCCAGACTGTCGCGCACCTGATGATCGGATACGGCGAGTACTACGAGTATTCTGCGGACCTCGAACAGAAGCCCGGTGTTCTCTTGATCGACGAGATCGATGCTCATCTCCATCCATCTTGGCAGCGACGCATCATTCCAACACTGATCCGGCACCTCCCCAAGCTGCAGATTTTCTGCTCTACCCACTCTCCCCTGATGCTCGCGGGGCTCGAGTCGGGCCAAGTACAGTTGCTTAGACGGGGCCAAGATGGAAGGATATCCGTGTCTAGGAACGAATCGGACATCGTGGGGTGGAGCGCAGACGAGATTCTGCGGAACTTCATGGATGTGCCCACTCCCACGGACGTTGAAACTGCGGAGCATGTCACCCGCCTTGAGGAGTTGCGTCACAAGGAAACGTTGACACCTGCCGAATCCAGAGAACTGGAAGCGCTTCGCAGGGCGGTGGGGAGCGAGCTTTTCCGCGGTCCCATGTCCACCCAAGTGGAGCAGTTCGCCCAAGAACTAAAGCGAGCAAGGAACAAGCGCTCCGCCGGGTAGTGCGAGGCCTCGTCCGGCTCTGAAATCAGGGAATGGTCGAGGCGGAGTCGCGAAGCATGCATTGGGTAGAGCGTGGCCCCGAGCCCGATGGGTTGAAGAGAGTCCGGGCTCGATACACACCCCGTTGGATCCGGTACTACGGTTCCGGCGAGGGCAACAAGCCGAGCGATTCCAGATGGCGCGACTTCTCGGACGACCTTGCCGATGTCTTTCACGACCTTTGTGGGTATTGCGAGGAGACATGCCGGGGAGAAGTGGACCATTTTCGTCCCAAGTCCCGATACCCGGACCTCGTCTATTCCTGGTCGAACTGGTTGTTTGCCTGTCACGACTGTAACCATGCCAAGGGGGAGAAATGGCCTCCTTGGGGCTATGTGGATCCGTGTGCAAGGTCCGGGGGAGCGCGCCCCGAACATTTCTTCACCTTCGACATCCTGACGGGTGAAATACTTCCGAAGGAAGGCCTAAGTCCCGTACGCCGCCGCAAGGCGCAAAATACCATCGACGACCTGCGTCTCAATGAATGGCATCATCTGCGGAAGAGACTCCAGTGGCTTCATCTTATCTCCGCAGCCATTCCCGACGAGCCCACCGAGATGACGGCTGAATCGGAAGAACTGCGTGCGCACTTTGCCTCGCGCACAACTCCCTATTCGAGCATCACGCGCCGGTGGCTCTCCGAACGAGGCTACGGGTAGAGTCGAGGACTGGCGCGTAAGCTCTACGGTCGCTGCCGCGACCGGCGTAAGCACGGGGACGGTATCGCATGTTCTGGAGCGCGCAACGACGCCCGCGCCGCATCTGCCGGAAGAGAAGGAGTCGAACAGCATCTGGGAGTGCGAGTATCGCGCCCGGCTCGGACGCCGACATCGCCATCGTCGATCTCGGCGCGGAGGGGCGCATTTCCCGCGACGCTCTCCATTCCCGCAGCCACATGACGCCCTGGCACGGATTCGAGACCACGGGGCGCGTGGTCCACACGCTGGTGCGCGGCAAGATCGTCGTCCGCGACGGCCACCTTGTGGGCACGCCGGGCTGGGGCCGTCCGGTGGTTCAGGACATGGCGGCGCCCGCGCCCCGCAACACCGACAAGACCACCGAAGCGATTACCGCCTACCGGCCGGATTGATTGGGAAGTCCGCCCTTCGATACGCCGCTACGCGGCTACTCAGGGTGAGGAGAAGTTCAAACGACTCCCTCATCCCGAGTAGGCGCGCCAGCGCCGTATCGAGGGACTGCGCGCCTGCTACCGCCCGGACCCACCGAGCCCCAGCAGTTCCTCCACCACCGCGAGCTGGATTTCCGCCGCGAGCGCGAGATCGGCGAGCGGCACCGATTCGTTCGCCGCATGCCCCTCATGCGCCGCGCCGGGGCCGAAGGTCAGGATCTCGATCCCGTCGTCGGCGAAATAGCGCCCGTCGCTCGCGCCGACCGCGATGAGCTCGCGCGGCGGCTCGCCCGTCACCCGCTCGATCGCGCGGTGGAAGGCGGCGATGCAGGGCGCGTCGGCGGCCGAGGCGAACCCGTTGGTGCCGGTCAGGAACTCGAACGCGTAGCTGTCCGCCGGCTCGCCGGACGTGGCCAGCGCGGCCTCCATCTCGGCGAAGGCGTCGGCCACCTTCTCTTCCGCCAGCGTGCGCCGGTCGATCTCGATGACGCATTCGCTCG
>JAPPHW010000048.1 GCA_028820945.1 Defluviicoccus sp. | reverse complement strand
CGAGCCGGACGAACAGGCCGCAGAGCCCGTCGAGATCGGCGATCTTGCCGTGCGGGATGGCGACTCCTTCGCCGACGCCGGTGGTCCCCAGACGCTCGCGCTCCAGCAGGACGCTGAACACCGTGCGTTCGTCCAGCCCGGTCATCTCCGCCGCTCGCCGGGAGATTTCCTGGATCACCTGCTTCTTGCTCGCGGCAGGCAGGCGGTCGAACACCCCGTCGCTGGTCAGCAGGTCGCCGATTTCCATCCTAGCCGCTCCGCGGACCGGCTTCGGCCCCCTCCGCCCCGGCTGGGTCGAGCCAGCCGAGATTTCCGTCGCCGCGGCGATAGATCACGTTGAGCCCGCCATGGGCGGCGTTGCGGAAGACCACGACCGGCTGCGTCGCGAGATCGATGCGCATGACGGCTTCGCCCACCGTCATCGACTCGATTTCCGCGACCGTCTCCGCGATGACCAGAGGACCGTCGCCCTCCGTCTCGTCGTCCGGCCGTTCCCCCGGGTCGGCCAGGATGACATGCTGCGCGGTGAGCGCTTCCTCCCGCCGGGCCGATCCCGATTTGCGATGGTGGTCGCGCAGCCGGCGCTTGTTGCGCCGCAGCCGCTTCGCGATCCTCTCCATGGCGAGGTCGAAGGCGTTCTGCGCGTCTTCCGCCGCGCCGTGCCCCTGAACCTGGATGCCCCGTCCGACGTGGACCGAGATGTCCGCCCTGACCAGCGGCCCTTCCGGCTCGAAGACCACGTGCGAGTCCAGCGCGTGGTCGAAATACTTGGCGACACCGTCGTTGAGGCGGGCTTCGACATGGCGGCGAAGCCGCTCACCCAATTCCATGTGTCGACCGGTGAGTCCGATTTTCAAACGCTTACGCGCCCGTCATCCGGACGCGCTCCCTTCGGGTCTGCCACCCCGGCGCCGCTTCCCGCCGGATCTTCGCGGGCGCGGAACCTATTGTTCGGCCCGCCGCCGAGTCAAGCGCAAGCGAACCGGAACGCGAGTCTGCATCCTTTCCCGCCGGTTCGCAACAGAACAACGGCCGCGTGCGGCGCGAGGGCTGTGCAAAACGTGTGGAAACCGCCGCCCGCGGCGAAGGCCGCTTGCGTCAGAGGCTGAACCGCTCGCCGAGATAGACGCGCCGGACCTCGTCGTTCGCGACGATCTCGGACGGTATGCCTTCCATCAGCACGCGACCGTCGTTGAGAATGTAGGCCCGGTCGACGATGTCGAGGGTCTCTCGGACATTGTGGTCGGTGATGAGCACCCCGATGCCGCGGTCCTTGAGGTGGCCCACGAGCGCGCGAACATCGTTCACCGCGATCGGGTCGATCCCGACGAAAGGCTCGTCGAGGAGAATGTATCCCGGCGAGCCTGCAAGCGCGCGCGCGATTTCCACCCGCCGCCGCTCGCCGCCCGAGAGTGCCGGCGCGGGGGTGTGCCTGAGGTGGGTGATCGAGAACTCGCCGAGCAGCGCATCGAGGCGGCTCTCCCGGAGTTCCGACGCCCGCTCGGTCACGTCGAGCACCGCGCGGATATTGTTTTCCACCGTCATGCCACGGAAGATCGAGGCTTCCTGGGGCAGGTAACCGATACCGATCCGCGCGCGGCGGTACATCGGAAGCCGGGTGATGTCCTGCCCGTCGAGCGTGACCGCGCCCGAGTCCGGCTGGATCAGTCCGGTGAGGATATAGAACGAGGTCGTCTTTCCCGCTCCGTTCGGCCCCAGCAGGCCGACGATCTCGCCGCGTTCGAGCCTGAGACTCACATCGCGCAGCACGGGGCGCTTCCGGAACCGCTTGCCCAGCGAGAAGGCCTCCAGCCCGCTCGAACGGGAGATCAGTCGGGGTCCGCCGCTTTCGTTCTCGGTCAATTCCCCGTTTTCCCCTCTCCGCCGGCATCGTTCTCCGGAAGGGACAAGGCCTTCGGAACGAACACGCCCTGCACTCCGCCCTTGCCGCCCCGCATCCGGCTGGTGCCGGTCTTCAGGTCGAGTTCCGCCGACTGGCCTCTGAGCTCGTTGCCGCCCTGGGAGATCCGTACCGAACCCTCGAGCTTGAGACGTTCGGCGGCAACGTCGAAATCCGCGCGGTCGGCGTGAAACACCTCGTTCGGCGACCTGAAGACGACGCGGCCCACCGCCACCAGCCGCGCGAGCTTGTCGCTCTCCTTCCCATCCGGTTCGAAGATCGCGGTGAGCGTTTCCGCCTCGACGGTTCGGTCTTCCCGCACCGCGATCGCATTGCCCCGGGCCACGGCCCGGTTCCGCATCTGCGAATATTCAAGGCTCTTGGAGGCGCTGATCCGATCCCTTCCCGACGTGAACTTCGGCTTGCCGGTCAGGACCAGCAGCTGCTTGTCCACGTCGTAGGTTCCCTTGCGCCCCGTCGCGACCTGGTCCGCGCTGGCGATGCGGACGGCGCCTTCCGCGTCGATGCGCCAGATTTCGGTGCCCCCGTCCTTGCCGGTCCGGTAATGCGCGGCGATGGTTTCGGCCCGCAGGGTAACGTCGCCCTGCCGGGCCCGCGCATTGCCGCGGGCGACGAAGATCCGCTCCTTTTGCTGCCACTCGACGCTGCCGTCCACGGCGATTTCTATGGGGCCCGACCCGTCCCGGAAAGGCAGGCCCCCGGTCTGCGCCGTCGCGGCCGGCGCGCCCAGCAGGACGCCGATCAGGACTAGCGGGACAAGGCGCGTGTTCACCGCCGACGTTCCTCCGCCTCCGGGAACAGGACGATCCGGGCGGGGCCCGCAAATTCCAGCCGGTCCTCGTCGCGGCCGACGCGGAAACCCGACGCCTCCACGCTGGCCCACTCGGCGCTGCCGGTTACCTGCGCCGTGCTCCAGGCCACGGCCTCGCCGAAATCGATCGTCGCCCGGTCGGTCCGAAACAGGTAGCCCGAATCGTGATAGAAGCTGACATCGCCCTCCAGATCCACCTGCCGTGCCTCGCGCGCGAACTTGCCGCTGGAGGCGGAAACGGCGATCCAGGCACCGGCTCCGGTCGTGAAATCGGCTTCGGGACCGTCGAGCACGACCCTGTCCGGGTCCGCTTTCTGCTGCACGATCGATTCCGCGGCCAGGGTATAGGGGTTCCGGTTCCGATCGGTGCCGGAATAGCGGGCGTTGATCATGCGGTGGCCGCCGGCGGCTTCGGAAACGCTCAACCTCGTGGCGCCGATCTCGAAGCGTTCCGGCATGTCGTACAGCTGGGACCACGAAAACAGGAGGGCAATCACGCCCGCCGCGCCGAGCGGCAGCGCGATCTTCATCACCGCCACGAACCGGGAATAACCGCTCTCGATCCGCGTTGGGGCGATCGGCGCCATGCCCGGTTTCCTCAATCCACCCCGGCGCGCAGGCAATCGTGGATATGGAGAATGCCCACGGGGCGGTCGTCCGTAACGACGAAAAGGCCGGTGATGCCGTTCTCGTTCATCACCCGCAGCGCCTGGCCGGCAAGCGCGTCGGGCGAAATGGTTCGCGGGCGTGCGGTCATTACATCGGCCGCCGTCATCTTCAGCAGCCGTTCGCCCATGTTGCGTCTGAGATCGCCATCGGTGACGACCCCTACGAGCCTGTCGTCTTCGTCCACCAGTCCGATGCAGCCGAAACTGTGCGACGTCATGATCAGGAGCGCTTCCGACATGACGATGTCGGGGCGGGCGAGCGGAATGCGGTCGCCCTTGTGCATCAGGCGCTCCACCTTGATCAGCCGCTTGCCGAGCTGGCCGCCCGGATGGCGCAGCTTGAAATCCTCCTGCGAGAACCCGACCCGTTCGAGCAACGCCACCGCCAGCGCATCGCCGAGCGCCACCATCATGGTCGTCGACGTGGTGGGGGCGAGGTTGAGCGGGCAGGCCTCGTCGGTGTCCGGCAGCCCGATCAGAACGTCCGCGGCGGCGGCAAGCGCGCTGTCCGCGCGGGCCGTGATCGCGACCAGCGGAATCGCGTGTCGTTTGGCGTAGGCGATGATGTCGGACAGCTCCGGCGTCTCGCCCGAGTTGGACAACGCGAGCACCGCGTCCCGGGCGGTTATCATGCCGAGATCGCCGTGGCTCGCCTCCGCCGGATGGACGAACTGCGCGGGCGTGCCGGTCGAGGCGAAGGTGGCGGCGATCTTGCGCCCGACATGGCCGCTCTTGCCCATGCCCGTGACGATCACCCGGCCCCGGCCGTGTGCGCGGGACATTATCTCGACCGCTTCCGCGAAGGCGAAATCGACGGACCGCGCGAGGGCCGCCAGCCCGTCGCGTTCGGTCTCCAGCACCCGGCGGGCCACGGCGATGTCCGCGGCCTCCTGAGAACGGGCGGATCGGAATTTTCTTACCTCGGCCATCGGCGTCCCGGCACGTTTACGCCCGCACCGGCCCGCGGCGCGGCGCGAAGAACCATCCTAATCGATTTCCCCGTCCGGTGCAGCCAAACCGGTCCGATCCGCCGGGCGGCGTCAATGGGCGAAGATGTCCACGTCGCTCCAGCCGCCGAGGTCGAGCGCGGCCCTGTGCCCGACGAAATCGAAGCAGCGCCCGGCGAGTTCCGTACGCCCTTCGCGTTCCAGCATCCCGTCCAGCGCGCTCCGGATCGCGTGCAGATGAAGAACGTCCGCCGCCGCATACCTGCATTGCGCCTCGGTCAGGGTTTCCGCTCCCCAGTCCGAAGACTGCTGCGCCTTGGAGATCTCGACACCCAGCAACTCGGCCGCGAGATCCTTCAGCGAATGGCGGTCGGTATAGGTGCGCGCGATCCTGGACGCGATCTTGGTGCAGTAGACCGGCGCCGTGCGGACGCCGAGATAGCGCTCGAGGACGGCGATGTCGAAGCGGGCGAAATGGAAGATCTTGGTGACCGCGCGGTCTTCCAGCAGCCGTACGAGGTTGGGGGCATCGCAGGCGCCGCCGCGGAAACGCACCAGATGGGCGTCGCCGTCGCCCGCGCTCAACTGAACCACGCACAGCCGGTCGCGGCCCGGGTTGAGGCCCATCGTCTCGGTGTCGACCGCCGCCGCGTCGCCGAAATCGAGACCGGCGGGCAGGTCGCCCTCGTGTATCTCTATCGCCATAGACGCAGCACCGCCGCCCCGTCCGGGCGCCCAGGGACCGGAAGCGCGCGGTCCGGTGGTGCCCAGGAGAAGACTCGAACTTCCACGACCTTGCGGTCACAGGTACCTGAAACCTGCGCGTCTACCAATTCCGCCACCTGGGCCGATAGGCGACCGGACCCCCGCTTCGCGGGTCCGTACGCCAGCCGCCGTCGGCTTGTCAACCGCTTTCGCCGCCCGAGGGAGCGACGACGCATCGATGTTGACGGGTCCGGCCCCAGCCGATATTAGCCGCCCGTCCGAGGGGGGCGCGATGTCTACGCCCACAGCAACCGTGTTCGGCGGTTCCGGCTTCGTCGGCCGCTATACCGTGGGCGAGCTCGCCCGCCGGGGCTACCGCGTCCGTGTCGCCGTCAGGCGGCCGGACCGCGCGCTGTTCCTGAAACCGATGGGCGATGTCGGCCAGATCACGCCGATGGCCGCTAACATCCGAGACGACGCTTCGGTGGCCGCCGCGGTCGAGGGCGCCGATGCGGCGATCAATCTCGTGGGCGTGCTCTACGAAGCCGGTCCGCAGCGTTTCCATGCGGTGCACGCCGACGGCGCGGGCCGGATCGCGCGCGCCGCGGCGGCGGCGGGCGTGCGTCGCATGGTCCACGTTTCCGCCATCGGCGCCGCGCCCGACTCGCCGGCGGCATACGCGCGGAGCAAGGCGGCGGGCGAGGACGCGGTGCGGGAAGCGTTTCCCGAGGCGGTCGTGGTCCGCCCCAGCATCGTCTTCGGAATAGAGGACGACTTTCTCAATCGCTTCGCGTGGATCGCGCGCCTGGCGCCGGCGATACCGCTGATCGGTGGCGGAGGCACCAGGTTCCAGCCGGTCTATGTCGGCGACGTCGGGGCAGGGGTCGCGCGTATCGTCGAGGACCCGGGGATTTCGGGGCGGACCTACGAATTCGGCGGCCCGGAGGTCTTCAGCTTCAAGGAGCTGATGGAAGCGATGTTGGGGCATATCGGCAGGCGGCGACTGCTTGTGCCGGTTCCAGGCTTCCTCGCCATGCTTCCGGCCGGGCTGATGGAGCTGTCGCCGTTTCCGCCGATGCTCACCCGGGACCAGGTTCGGATGCTCGAGCGGGACAACGTCGCATCCGCCGACGCGCCGGGTCTGGCGGACCTCGGCCTCGATCCCACCCCCCTCGAAGCGGTCGCTCCCGGCTATCTCGCGCGCTATCGGCGCGGCGGGCGCCCGGCAGGCGGTTAATCTAGAAGTAGACGATCCCGAGCAGGACTCCGCCCAGGACCACCCGGTAGATCACGAAGGGCGTGAACGTCGCCCGTCTCAGCCACCCCATCATCGCCGCGGTGGCGATCAGCGCCGCGACGAAGGCGATCCCGCCGGCCGCGAGCGCGTTCGACTGCAGCACCGGATCGCCCGACTCGACGAGGTCGCTGGCGGCGAAGGCGCCCGCCGCGACGATCGTCGGAATCGACATCAGCATCGAGAAG
>JAPPHW010000255.1 GCA_028820945.1 Defluviicoccus sp. | reverse complement strand
TGCGTCGAGGCGGCGATCCGGGCGGGCGCCACCTGCATCAACCTGCCGGACACGGTGGGCTACGCGCTGCCCGAGGAGTTCGGCGGCCTGATCCGGATGCTCCGCGAGCGGGTGCCCAACAGCGACAAGGCGATCTTCTCCGCCCATTGCCACAACGATCTCGGGCTCGCGGTCGCGAACTCGCTGGCCGCGGTGGAGGCAGGCGCGCGACAGGTGGAGTGCACGATCAACGGTCTCGGCGAGCGGGCGGGCAACGCCGCGCTCGAGGAAATCGTGATGGCGCTCCGGACCCGTCACGACCTGATGCCCTATTCGACCGGGATCGATACCGCCGTGATCACCCGGGTTTCCAAGCTGGTCTCGACGATCACCGGTTTCACCGTCCAGCCCAACAAGGCGATCGTCGGCGCCAACGCGTTCGCGCACGAGGCCGGTATTCACCAGGACGGGGTGCTCAAGCACGCCGGAACCTACGAGATCATGACGCCGGAATCGGTCGGGCTGGCCCGTTCGACCCTGGTCATGGGCAAGCATTCGGGACGCCACGCCTTCCGCGAGAAGATCAGGGAGCTCGGCTACAATCTCGGCGAGAACGCGATGCAGGACGCGTTCCGGCGCTTCAAGGACCTCGCCGACAAGAAGAAGGAGATCTTCGACGAGGATATCGAGGCCCTGGTCGACGACGCGGTGATCAGGCGCAACGACAGGATCCAGTTCGTGTCGCTCCAGGTGATCTGCGGTTCGGTCGGGCCGCAGACCGCGACGCTCGAGCTCGACATCGACGGCGACCGCCGTGGGACCGAGGCGACGGGCGACGGCCCGGTCGACGCCACCTTCAACGCGATCAAGGGGCTGTTCCCCCATACCGCGCGGCTGAAGCTCTACCAGGTGCACGCGGTGACAGAGGGCACCGACGCGCAGGCCGAGGTCACCGTCAGGCTGGAGGAGGAAGGGAAGACGGTGAACGGCCAGGGGGCCGACACCGATACGCTCGTCGCTTCGGCGCGGGCCTATGTCAACGCGCTGAACAAGCTGCTGGTCAAGAGGGAGAAAACCGCGCCCGAGGCGCTCATCGCCTGATCGCGCGAGCGCGCTCGACGAGGTATCGAATAGCGGACCATGTTTTCCAAGATACTCGGACTTCTTTCGGCCGACATGGCGATCGATCTGGGGACCGCGAACACGCTGGTCTACGTGAAGTCGCGCGGGATCGTGCTCGACGAGCCCTCGGTGGTCGCCACCACCGCCGCCAGGGGGCGCAGGCAGGTCCTCGCGGTCGGCGACGAGGCCAAGATGATGCTCGGCCGCACCCCGGGCGGGATCGACGCGATCCGGCCGCTGCGCGACGGGGTGATCGCGGATTTCGAGATCGCCGAGGAGATGATCAAGCACTTCATCCGCAAGGTGCACAACCGGCGCCGCTTCGCGAGCCCGCAAGTGATCATCTGCGTGCCGTCCGGCTCGACCGCGGTGGAACGTCGCGCGATCCAGGAATCCGCGGAGAGCGCCGGCGCGCGGCGCGTCTATCTGATACCGGAGCCCATGGCGGCGGCGATCGGGGCCGGCCTTCCGGTCACCGAGCCGACCGGCTCGATGGTCGTCGATATCGGCGGCGGCACGACCGAGGTCGCGGTCCTCTCGCTCGGCGGGATCGTCTATTCGCGCTCGGTCCGGGTCGGCGGCGACAAGATGGACGAGGCGATCATCAACTATATCCGCCGCAACCATAACCTGCTGATCGGCGAGGGCAGCGCCGAGCGCATGAAGAAGCAGATCGGATCGGCCTGCACGCCGGTCAACGGCGACGGCGATCTGATGGAGATCAAGGGGCGCGACCTGATGAACGGCGTGCCCAAGGAAATCGTGATCTCGGAGCGGCAGATCGCGGAAAGCCTGGCCGAGCCGGTGAACGCCATCATCGAGACCGTCAAGGTGGTTCTCGAACACACCGCGCCGGAACTCGCCGCCGACATCGTCGACAAGGGCATCGTGCTGACCGGCGGCGGCGCGCTGCTCGGCAATATCGACGAGCTGATCGGCGCCGCGACCGGCCTTCCGGTCACGCTCGCGGAGGAGCCGCTGTCCTGCGTGGTGCTCGGGACCGGGCGCTGCCTGGAGGAAATGAGGGCGCTGAAGAACGTGCTCACCGCCAAATATTGAGGCGAAACCCGAATCGCATGTATTGAATGCGAGGACGCGCACCGTTCGAATACCGTAGCCGGACAGCACAAGGGGCTTGGCGTCGGTGAAGTACCGGCCCGCATCGATCATCCGCCTGGCGGTCCCCTCGGGGACGCTCAGCCAGCGTATCGTGCTCACCACGCTGATTCTGGCCGCTTTCGGCATCGTCCTGCTCGGCAAGGCGGAGACGGTTCTGTTCGAGAGGTTGCGCGCCGGCGTGGTCGACTTCGTGGCCCCCATCATGAACGTGATGGCGCGTCCGGCGGCCGCCGTCTCGGACGCGGTCGAGGGCATCAACGAGCTCGGCCGGCTGCGCCAGGAAAACGCGATGCTCCGCGCCCAGAACGAGCGGCTGCTGCGCTGGCAGGCGGCCGGGTTGAAGCTCTCGGGGGAGAACGACCGCCTCCGCGGGCTGCTCCGCTTCGTGCCCGAGACCGGGGTCGATTTCGTCACCGCCCGCGTGGTGGGCGACTCCGGGGGGGTGTTCGTGCGGTCGATCGTCGTGGTTGCCGGCGCGCGCGACGGCGTCGCCAAGGGCCAGGCGGCGGTGACCGGGGACGGGCTGGTCGGCCGCGTGGTCTCGGTCGGGGACCGATCCGCGCGCGTCCTTCTGATCACCGACCTTAATTCGAACGTTCCGGTCGTATTCGAGGAATCGCGCGAGCGCGCGATCCTCTCCGGCGACAACACCGCCGCGCCCAAGATCGCCCGTCTGCGCGGCAACGCACGGGTCAATACCGGAGACCGGATCGTGACGTCGGGCCACGGCGGAGTGCTCCCGCCCGGGCTTCCCGTCGGCATCGTCTCGAACGTTGCCGGAGAGGAGATCCACGTCCGGCCCCTGGCCGAGCTCGACCGGCTCGAATTCGTCCGCGTGATCGCCCGTCCCGAGGCGACCGTCGGAGCGCTCCAGGGACGGATTCCCGGCGGGACCCGGCGGTGAGCGGACTGCTTCGGCGGCTCGACGGGCTGGCCACGGACCTCACCCCCTTCGTCGTCGCGCTGGTGCTGATCATGTTCTCGGCGATGCCGATCAACGTGTCGTCGATCGGTCCGGTCGCGCCCAATCTGGGCTTGATCGCGGTATTTTACTGGACCGTTTACCGGCCGGATCTGATGCCGGCGATCGCCGTCCTGCCGCTCGGCCTCTGGCAGGATCTGATGAACGCCGGGCCGATCGGGCTCAACGCGCTGACGCTCCTGATCGTGTACGGCGTCATCGTGTTCCAGCGGGTCTTCTTCCGCGGCAAGTCCTTCCTCATCGTGTGGTGGGCTTTCGGCCTGACGGCCGCGTTCGCCGCGGCGGTGTTCTGGCTCGCGGTCATGGCCTGGCACCTGCGTTACGTCGATCCGGCGCCGCTGGCGTTCCAGTTGGGGCTGACCCTCGCCGTTTTTCCGCTCCTGTACTGGCCGCTGTCGCGGATACACCGCTCCATCGCGCGCCGCGCATAGCCCCGGTTTCCCCGCGCCGGGGGCCCTTCGGAGCCACGCGGGCCGTGACCGCGGCAGGAGTTCCGGGCTAGGATCGGACGATGTACCGGGACAATGAGAGGCACAAGCTGTTCACCCGGCGGGCGGCGGTTCTCGGCGGCGTCCAACTCGCCGCGGCCGCGATGCTGGCGGGCCGGATGTACCATATCCAGGTTGTCGAATCCGACCGGTACAAGATGCTGGCCGAGGACAACCGGATCAACATGCGCCTAGTCGCGCCCGCCCGCGGACGCATCCTCGACCGGTTCTCCTCGCCGCTCGCGGTCAACCGCCAGAGCTACCGGGTGCTGCTGATCGCCGAACAGGCGGGGGATGTCGACCGGACGCTCGACATGCTGGATCGGCTGATCGGAATTACCGAGGACGAACGCGCCCGCGTGCTGCGCGAGGTCAAGCGCCGCCGCGGCTTCGTCCCCGTCACGGTGCGCGAAGGCCTCGACTGGCACGAGGTCGCGAAAATCGAGGTCAACGCACCGGACCTGCCGGGCATCGCGATCGACGCCGACCTGGTGCGCGACTACCCGCATTCGATCAAGTCGGTCCACGTGCTGGGCTACGTCGCGGCGGTTTCCGAGACCGAGCTCGGCGACGATCCCCTGCTTCAGCTGCCGGACTTTCGCATCGGCAAGGACGGGATCGAGAAGACGCGCGACCTCGCCCTTCGCGGCAAGGCGGGGGCGAGCCAGGTGGAGGTCAACGCGCTCGGACGGGTGATCCGCGAAGTCGACCGGGTCGAAGGGGTGCCGGGAAACGATGTCCGCCTCACGATAGACATCGCGCTGCAGACGTTCGCCCAGGACCGCCTCGCCGGGCACCAGAGCGCCTCGGCGGTGTTGATGGGGGTGGAGACCGGCGAAGTCCTCGCCATGGCATCGACTCCGGCGTACGAGCCCAACCAGTTCGTCAGGGGCTTGAGCGCGGACACGTGGCGGTCGGTGGTCTCCGATCCGATGACTCCGCTGCTCAACAGATGCCTGTCCGGGCTCTACGCGCCGGGCTCGACGTTCAAGCTGGCCGTCGCCCTGGCGGCGCTGAACGCGCGCAGGGCGTGGCCGGGCCAGCGGGTCTTTTGCAAGGGGTTCATGGAGCTGGGCGAGGCCCAGTTCCATTGCTGGAACAAGCACGGTCATGGCTGGCTCGACATGGAGGGCGCGATCGAGCGGAGCTGCGACATCTACTTTTACGAGCTGGCGCAGAAGGTCGGCATCGACCGGATCGCGGAGACGGCGCTCCAGCTCGGTCTCGGCACCAAGCTGCTGGACGATTTGCCGGGCGAGCAGGAAGGGCTGATGCCCACGCCCGAATGGAAGCTCGCATCGATCGGCACCAGATGGCAGGGCGGCGAAACGCTGATCACCGGCATCGGTCAGGGCTTCGTGCTGACGACGCCGCTTCAGCTCGCCGTCATGACCGCCCGGATCGCTTCGGGCCGGGCCGTCGTTCCGAAACTGGTCGTCGAAGGCGGAGGCGCCGCCGGGTCGCCGTCCGAGCCGCGCTTTCCGGCGCTCAAGATCCGGGAGGCCGCGCTGAAATCGGTCCGCCGCGGCATGAACGCGGTCGCCAACAACGAGCGGGGGACCGCTTACCGCTACGCGATCAGGGACCCGGCGCTTGCGCTCGCGGGCAAGACCGGGACTTCGCAGGTCGTCAAGATTTCCAGGAGCGAGCGCGGAACCCGCGTGCTCAAGAACCACGAGCGTCCCTGGCGGGAGCGGGACCATGCGCTGTTCGTCGCATACGCACCGCTCGACAAACCGCGCTATGCGATCTCGGTGGTGGTGGAGCATGGCGGCCCGGGCTCCTCAGTCGCGACCCCGATCGCACGCGACATCCTGCTCGAGGCGCAGCGCCGGGACCCGCTGGGCGCCGACGCGGGCGATCGCCTCGCCTGGGTCGAAGCGGCGCCCGGCCAGGGCTGAACGGGGAGGAGCCGCACCTTGGCCACGATGGCGGCAGCCGGCGACAGCCTTTCCCTCCGGCGCAGGCTCGCCCTCTTGAACTGGCCGCTCGTGGTGCTGCTCTGCCTGGTCGCCGGGGTCGGCGTGGCCATGCTCTATTCGGCGGGCGACGGAAGCTGGGAACCCTGGGCGGCGCGGCAGGTCATGCGGTTCGGCGTGGCGCTGGTGCTGATGCTGGCGGTGGCGCTGGTCGACCTCCGGTTCTGGCTGCGTCACGCCTATACGATCTATTTCGCCGCGGTCGCGCTGCTGGTCGCCGTCGAGGTGGCGGGAGCCACCGGCATGGGGGCGCAGCGATGGATCGATCTCGGCGTCGTCCGCCTGCAACCGTCGGAGCTCATGAAGATCGCGCTGATTCTCGGCCTCGCGCGCTACTTTCACGGCCTGTCGATGGAGGATATCGGACGCCCGGGGCGTCTGGCGGTGCCGCTGCTGATGATCCTGGCCCCGGCATTCCTGGTCCTGCGCCAGCCCGATCTGGGCACGGCGGCGATGCTGGCGGTGGGGGGCGCGGCGATATTCTTCGTCGTCGGCGTCAGGCTGTGGAAATTCGGGCTCGTGGGGCTCCTGGGCCTGGCCGCCCTGCCGGTGGCCTGGAACGTCCTCAGGCCCTACCAGCAGCAGCGCATCCTGACATTCTTCGACCCGGAATCCGATCCGCTCGGAGCCGGCTACCACATTCTGCAGGCCAAGATCGCGCTCGGCTCCGGCGGCGTCTTCGGCAAGGGATACATGCAGGGCTCCCAGGCCCATCTCGAGTTCCTGCCGGAGCGTCAGACCGATTTCATCTTCACCATGCTCGCGGAGGAGTTCGGCCTCGTCGGCGGGCTCTCCGTGCTCGGCCTGTTCCTCCTGCTCTTCGTCTACGGGATCGCCATCGCGGTCCGCATACGCAACCAGTTCGGGCGCGTCGTCGCGATCGGCGT
>JAPPHW010000230.1 GCA_028820945.1 Defluviicoccus sp. | reverse complement strand
AAGTCCCAGAATTCCACAAAATCCTCTCAAAACCAACACCCTAACGCAACAGAAATCCCAATCACCCAACCTCAATCGACAGTTTCAGAAACCTATACTAAACAGTAGACAGATATACCAACATCAAGTATAATAACAATAAATCGAAGAAATATCGAAGAACGAATCAGACCCTACAACCACCTTACCTCAGTTTTTTCTCGCTACACGATGAACCGAGTGCTTGGCAACGCGGGTATCCCGGCCCGCGCGGTATCCGGCCTGTCCTCCGCAATCGCCGCCGAGCGGGAACGCTGGGTTCTGTGGCTTCCCGTTGCGCTCGGGCTTGGGATCGCCGCCTATTTTTCGCTGCCCAACGAGCCGTCGCCATGGCTTGTCGGCATATTCCTTGCGGCTTTCGCCGCGTCGTTCCTGCTCAGGCACCGGCCCTGGGGCCCCGCCCTGATCGGACTGGCCGCTCTGGCTGGCGGGTTCTCCCTCGCCCAGCTCCGGACGATCGCGGTGGAGGCGCCGGTGCTCGAACGCCGCATCGGACCGGTAACGGTGACCGGGACCATCGAAACCGCGTCGCTCGACAGGCGCGGTTCGCGGCGGGTGACGCTCTCCCAGGTACGGATTTCCGGTCTTCCGGCCGAACGTATCCCCCGGCGCATCCGCATCGGCATCCGTTCCGCCGGCGCCGAGCTCCAGCCGGGCCGAACTCTCTCGGTTCGAGCCATTCTTCAGCCCCCGCTCGCGCCGGTCATCCCCGGCGGGTTCGATTTCGCTCGACGGGCCTGGTACCGTCAGCTGGGCGCGGTGGGTTTCGCCGTATCGCGCCCGACGATCGCGCCGGCCCGCGATCCGCCCGGCCCGCGTGCCCGCATCGACCTACTGCGCCAGCGGATCGTTCAGAGGATCGCGAACGCCTTGCCTGGCGAGGAGGGCACCATCGCGGCCGCGCTGACCGCGGGGAAGCGCGGTGCCATACCGGAATCCGTGCTGGTCGCGATGCGCGACGCCGGGCTCGCTCACCTGCTCGCGATTTCGGGTCTTCATTTCTCGCTGGTGGCCGCCCTTCTGTTCGGCGGGCTGAGGATGGCGCTCGCGGCGGTCCCCTTCATTGCGCTGCGCTTCCCGATCAAGAAGTGGGCGGCGGCGGGCGCGCTTGCGGGCGCGCTGGTCTACCTGCTGATTTCCGGAGCCTCGATCCCCACCCAGCGCGCCTTCATCATGCTAACCGTGGTCCTGCTGGCGGTGATGCTGGACCGGGCCGCGATTTCGATGAGGCTGGTCGCCGTCGCGGCCGCGGCGGTCCTCCTGATCGCGCCCGAAAGCCTGTTGGGCGCAAGCTTCCAGATGTCATTTGCGGCCGTGGTCGCCCTGGTCGCGTTTTACGAGGCGTTCAGCGGCCGTTTCGCCGGCTGGCGTGCGGATGCGGGCGCCGCGCGACGCATCGCGCTCTACGCTCTCGGCGTCGGAATGACGACGTTGATCGCCGGTCTCGCGACGGGACCCTACGCGATATACCACTTCAACCGGTTTGCGGTTTTCGGGATCGTCGCCAACGTCCTGGCGGTCCCGATCACCGGGCTCTGGATCATGCCCTGCGCCATTGTGGCGTTCCTGCTGATGCCGCTGGGACTCGAAGCGCTGGCGCTGGAGCCGATGGGGTGGGGGATCGCCGCGGTCGTCGCGGTCGCAAAGACCGTGTCGTCCTGGCCTTCCTCTGTGCTCCTCGTTCCCGCGATGCCAGCCGCGTTCCTCGCGCTGGCGACCTGCGGCGGACTCTGGCTTTGCCTATGGCGCGGCCGCTTGAGGATGCTCGGTCTGATCCCGATCCTCGCCGCCGTTTTGGCGGGATCGCGCGAGAGACCGCCCGATATCCTGACGGGGCTCGACCCCGGCGCGGTTGCGGTGCGATTGGAGGACGGCCTCGCGATCGCTCCCGGTACGCGGCGGTTTACCCGCGAATATTGGCTCAGGAGCGCCGGGCTCGCCAAGCCCGCGCCATGGCCCGACGGTCGCAACGCACTAACCTCCGCGCTCGCTTGCGACGGGATCGGATGCTTCCTCCGCCGGGACCCGAACTCGGTAGCGATCGCTTTCGACCGCGCCGCCCTTCTGGAAGATTGCCACAAAGCGACGCTGCTGATCGCCTCGGTCCGGGTTGCCCGGAAGAGATGTCCCGAGCCCGGGACATTGATCGATCTGCGTCAGCGCCGGCATGAAGGCGCGCTCGCGATATGGCTCGAACCGGACGGGCCGCGAATCCTGAGCGCGCGCCGGATCCGCGGCGAGCGCCCCTGGGTGGCTCAATACTGGCGGAACAGGCAGACGAGACGGCCCTGAACCTTCACCTGATCGGGACCGAATATCCGGGTTTCGTGCTTCGGGTTGGCGGGTTCCAGGGCGATCGAATCGCCGCGCCGACGGAACCGCTTGAGCGTGACCTCCTCGTCGCCCAGAAGCGCGACGACGATATTGCCGTTCTCCGCGGTGTCGCCGCGCCGGATCACCGCGACGTCGCCGTCGTGGATGCCGGCCTCGATCATCGAGTCGCCCTCCACTTCGAGGGCGTAGTGTTCCCCGGAACTCAACAACGATTGCGGCATGGCGAAGCTGCGCGTGTTGTCGCGCAGCGCTTCGATGGGAACGCCGGCGGCGATGCGGCCGTATAGCGGCATCTCGACCAGGTCCTGGTCGTCGCGGCCGCTCGTTCCGCCGAGTTCGTTGGCGAAATCGCCCTCGATTACTCGGGGCGCGAACACACCGCCCCGCTTGGAAGCCGATTCCGCCATCGTCTCCGGCCGGCGCAACACCTCCAACGCGCGCGCCCGGTGGGGCAAGCGGCGGATGAAACCGCGCTCCTCGAGGGCGACGATCAGGCGATGGATGCCCGATTTCGACTTGAGGTTGAGCGCCTCCTTCATCTCGTCGAAGGAGGGTGAAACCCCGTGCTGGGCGAGGAACGTGTCGATGTAGGCAAGAAGCTCGTATTGCTTGGGCGTCAGCATGGATCACCGTTCGGCTGTATCGCTACCAGATATGGAACGAAACATAAACATCGACACATGTTCTAGTAAAGTTCCGGTTTCCGGTCAAGCGCCGGATGCGGCTTCCGATTCGCCCTTCAGATGCCCACGATGCCACCCTGGAGCCGCAGGACACGAATCGGCGCGCCCCTGGTTGCGGCGGGCGCGAACGGCTCCCTGACGACCAGACAGTCCGCCCGGGCCATGTTCGCGAACATCGAACTGTCCTGTACGTCGAACGGAGTCGCTGTCAGACCGCCGTCCTCGTCGACCGCGAGCGACGCCCTCAGATAGTCCTCCCGCTCGTCGTTCTTGCCGAGATCTGCGCCAAGCCTCGCGGGCTCGCTATCGTCCGGCACGGGCGCGACGGCCAGCAGCGCGCGCAGCGCCGGTCTGAGAAAAATCGTTGCGCAGACCATCGACGAGACCGGGTTGCCGGGAAGACCGAGCAACGGGGTTTCGTTAAGGCGACCGAAAATCAGGGGTTTCCCGGGCCGCATCGCGATACGCCAGAAATCCACCTCCAGACCGGCCTCGCCGAGCACGCTCCGGATCAGATCGTGGTCGCCGACCGAGGCGCCTCCGGTGGTTAGCACGAGATCGGTGCCGCGCGCGCCCGCCGCCATCTTTCTCAGCGACTCCGCCGAATCGGGCGCGATCCCGAGATCGACGGGGACCGCGCCGAGCGCGGTGACGAACCCGGCCAGCGCCAGCGCATTCGAGCTCACGATCTGGTCGCGCCCGATCGGGTCGCCCGGCATGACGATCTCGTCGCCCGTCGCGAGGATCGCCACCCTGGGCTTGCGGCGCACCTTGAGCCACGGAAGGTTCATTCCCGCCGCCAGCCCGACATCGCGCGCCGTCAACACCCGGCCCGCCTTCAGCAGTACATCGCCCTCGGAAAAATCCAGTCCCGCGGGACGCACATAGCGCCCCGTCGGAGCCTTCCCGTCGACGACCTCGATGCACCACCCGCCGTCCGCCTGCTTGGTGTTTTCCTGGATCACAATGGTGTCGGCGCCGTCCGGCACTGGCGCGCCGGTGAAGATGCGGACCGCTTCCCCGCTTCCCACCGTGCCTTCGAAGGCGCGGCCTGCGGGCGCGTAGCCGACGACCTTGAGACGGGCAGGGAGGGTGTCGACGTCGCCGGCGCGGACTGCGTAGCCGTCCATCGCGGAAACGGCGAGCGGCGGCTGCGTACGCCGCGCCGCCACATCCTCGGCGAGAACGCGCCCCAGCGCCGCGCCGAGACCGACCTGTTCCGCCGGCATCGGCTCCAGCGCGGCCAGGATACGCTCCCGCGCTTCGTCGACCGAGATCATCAGCAGGCTTCGAACGTGCCGGACCGGCCGCCCGCCTTGTGGACGAGCCGGATGTCGCCGATCCGCATGGCGCGGTCCACCGCCTTGCACATGTCGTAGACGGTCAGCGCCGCGACGCTGACCGCGGTCAATGCCTCCATTTCCACGCCGGTCCGTCCCGCGAGCCGGCACGTCGCCTCGATCTCGACGACGCTGAGTTCCTCGTCGCATCGCAATTCGACATCGATCGCCGTGAGCGCCAGGGGATGGCAAAGCGGGATCACCTCGGCCGTCCGCTTGGCGGCCATGATCCCGGCAAGCCGAGCGACCGTGAGCACATCCCCTTTGGCGACGCCGCCTGCGGCGATCTTCCGTACCGTCTCGGGCGCCATCGACACCGTGCCGCGTGCCGTCGCCGTCCGCTCGGTGACGTCCTTGTCGGAGACATCGACCATGACGGCCTTGCCTTCGGCGTCGAGATGGCTGAACTCGGCCATCGGGTCAGGCCGCCTCGCGCCGCAGCAGGGCCTCGGTCGCGGCCTTGACATCGCCCTGTGTCATCAACGCTTCGCCGATCAGAAACGTCGTGACGCCCGCCGCCTCCATCGAGGCAAGATCGGCGGGGCTCGACAGCCCGCTCTCGCCGACCGTCAGCCTGTCCTTCGGAACCAGGGGCGCCAGCCGGCGCGTGGTCTCGATGTCCGTCTTGAGGGTCTTGAGGTTGCGGTTGTTGATTCCGATCAGCCCGTCGTCGATCGCGAGCGCGCGGTCGAGCTCTTGCTCGTCATGGACCTCGACAAGCACGTCCATGCCGAGTTCCCTCGCACGGTCGGCAAGCTCCCTCGCACGATCGTCTTCGAGTGCCGCCAGGATCAACAGGATGCAATCGGCACCGATCGCCCGCGCCTCGACCACTTGATAGGGATCGAGCGTGAAGTCCTTGCGCAGCACCGGCAAATCGACCGCTCCGCGCGCCGCGGAGAGGTGATCGTCCGCGCCCTGGAAATAAGGAGGATCGGTGAGGACCGAAAGGCAGGTCGCGCCCCCGGCCTCATATTGCCGGGCGAGGCGTTCCGGATTGAAATCCTTTCGAATCAACCCTTTGCTCGGAGATGCTCGCTTGATTTCTGCAATCAGACCGTATCGTCTTTCCGCCCGCGCGCGCCTGAGCCGCGCCGCGAAACCGCGAGGCGAGGCCGCCGTCTTCGCGGCGTCCAGGACGGAATCCATCGGCCGCCGCCGCTTGCACTCCGCGACGTGCTCCCGTTTGGCGTCGCAGATCTCTCGCAGGACGTCCGTCATTCGTCCCCGGTCTCCCGAACGCCGGCGGCCGGAGCGCCTTCGTTGGAGATTTCAACCATGCGCGCCAGGGCCGCCCGCGCATCCCCCCCGTCGATGGAGCGCGCGGCGAGCGCCGCGCCTTCCGACAGGTTCTCCGCGGCACCCGCCACGACCAGCGAACCGGCGGCGGTGATGATGGCGCTGTCCCGGTAGGTGCCCGGCTCGCCGTCGAGCAGGGCACGAAGCCGTTCCGCGTTATAGGCTCCGGTGCCGCCCTTGAGGTCCTCGAAACGGCCTTCCGCAAGACCCGCGTCCGCGGCCGTCACCGTGAAGCTTCGTACCGCGTCGCCGGACCATTCGGCGACTATTGTCTCGCCGACGGAGGTCAACTCGTCGAGTCCGCCCGCGCCGTGCACCACCCATGCGCGTTCGGAACCCAGTCGGCCCAGCACTTCCGCCAACGGCTCCAGCCATTCGGGAGCGAACACGCCGACCAGCAAGCGGCGGACGAAGGCCGGATTCGACAACGGTCCGAGAAGGTTGAAGACCGTTCTGACGGCTAGCTCGACTCGCGGACCCGCCACATGTCGCGTTGCGCTGTGATGCCGCGGCGCCATCATGAACCCGATTCCCGCCTCGCGGATCGACTTCTCGATCAGCGGAAAGGGAGCGTCGATGTCGACCCCGAGAGCGGTCAGAACGTCCGCCGCGCCCGCTCTGGAGGACAGCGCCCGATTTCCGTGCTTCGCGACCGGTATGCCGCAGCCCGCGACGACAAGCGCGGCCGCGGTGGAAATGTTCAGGGTGCCGGCGCCATCGCCGCCGGTGCCGACAACGTCGATGGAATCGGCCGGGGCGTCGATCCGGGCCGCCTTGGCACGCATCGTCCTCGCCGCCCCGGCGATCTCGTCGACCGTCTCCCCGCGCAGCCGGAGCGCCATCAGGAACGCGCCGATCTGCGCCGGCGTCGCGTTGCCGGTCATGATCGTGTCGAACGCGCT
>JAPPHW010000276.1 GCA_028820945.1 Defluviicoccus sp. | reverse complement strand
GTCATCGCACGCTTCATAGAGGCGTCCCGCGTCCGGGGAGGCCGGCGATGAGCGGCGCGGCGGACGACCGCTACACCTCCTCGGCGGCGCCGTTCAACGGCGAGGACCGGCTGCTGCTCGCCCGGCTCGACGAACGCACCCGGGCGATCCACCGGCAGCTCGGGAACTTCGTGACCCGCGACTCCTTCCGCCCGGTGATGCTGATCGCCTACGGCACGATGGCCTCGGCCGCGCTCGCGCTGTTGGGCGCGGTGCTGGAGTCGGTGTTGGGGTGAGGGGAGAAGTACCTATTGCGACGGCGGGAGCACAGGAATCTTGCGCTTCCTGATAGAGGTAGTATAGTTAACTACCTATAGTTATGGGAAGCCTGTCGGAGGGATCCGATGTCGAAGTACGAGCCCCTGGCAACCTATCTCCGGGAATGCGGCGACGCGGACGTGTCCATGACATTCGCCGAGATCGAGGGGATCATCCGCGATCGGCTGCCGCCGTCGGCTTTCAGGCATCGGCCGTGGTGGTCGAACAACCCGTCCAACAGCGTCATCACGCGGGCCTGGCTCGCGGCCGGGTACATATCGGCCGAGGTGGACATGACGGAACGGAAGCTGGTGTTCCGCAAGTCGGGTCCCGACGGTCCGCTTTCCGACGCGGGCGACGCCGGCCCTCCGACGGCCGATCCCGAGGTCGCCGAAATACCGCGCCAAAGCATTGCCTCCCGCATCGCTGACGCTCTCAAGGGAACGGTGACGGTTAAGCCGGGGACCGACCTGACCGAGCCCGTGGACACGAAATGGGACGCGACCCGGTAGCCGGCGATGCCTGTATTCCTGCTCGACACCTGCGCGGTGATCCGGATCGCGCGGGACGAACCGTTGCGCGAGCCCGCCGCGAGCGCGTTGGAGGAACTGTACGCGGAAGAGGGCCGATTGGCGGTGTCCCCGATCACCGCGTGGGAGGTCGCGATGCTGGTGGCCAAGGGGCGTATGGCTCTCTCGCTTGACCCCGAGATCTGGTTCGACAGGATTTGCGCGATACCCGGCGTCGCGCTCGCCGGGATGCCGCCGTCGGTGCTGATGGCGTCCTGTTCCCTTCCTGGCTCCCCGCCCGCCGATCCCGCGGGCCGTCTCCTCGCGGCAACGGCACGGGCGTTCGGATACACGCTGGTCACCCGCGACCGCCCTCTGCTCGACTACGGCGCGGAGGGCCATATACGGGTTATGGGATGCTGACGCCCTCCACCGGCTCGACGCATCCCGGCTCGTCGTTGGCCGCCTTGTTGACCAGCGCGGTCACCGGATGCGCGGTCATCGCGTCCGCCGGGTACGGGCCGAGTTCGACCGCTTCGCCGGCGAGCCACGGGTCGCGGGCGTCGGGGGGCAGGATGACCGGCATGCGGTGGTGCACCCGGGCCACCAGGGCGTTGGCCGGGGCGGTCAGGATCGTGCAGGTCTCGAGCGCGTCCCCGGGCCCGAACGCCGCGAGCGAGGCGGGAAGCGGCGCGCCGGCGCGCACGGTCCAGCGCTCCCACAGCCCGGCGAAGGCGAACACTCCGCCGGAGGCGGGCTGGAACAGCCAGGGCTGCTTCCCCTTCCCGCGCCGTGCCCATTCGTAGAACCCGTCGGCCGGGATCAGGCAGCGCCGGGCACGCCAGGCGGCGCGGAAGGAGGGCTTCTCCCTCGCCGTCTCGGCGCGTGCGTTGATCGCGCGGTAGCCGATCTTCGGGTCCTTCGCCCAGGCGGGGACGAGGCCCCAGCGCAGCATCGACAGGCGGCGTTCGCCCTTGTCCGCGCGGACCGCCGCGACCTCCTGCCCCGGTGCCACGTTGTAGCGCGGTCGTAAGTTCGCCGCCGGCCCGGTCAGGTCGAGAAGCTCGTGGATCTCCCGCCAGGAGAACCGCTGGGTAAACCGTCCGCACATGGCGGGACGTTAAGGCATTTGGCGGGCCGGGCTCAAACGGCGAACAGGCTTTCGGCGGTCGATGCCGGAAGTACGTTCCCCGTTCCCGCGCCGAACGCAAACCCGATTTCCGGCCTTCAACCCCAGCTTTCCAGGCGTAGCCCTTGAAAGCCCAGGAAGTCCCCGCTGTTGCCGGTGACCAGAATGAGGTCGTTCACGTGGGCGATTGCCGCGATCTGCCCATCGACGAATGGCGGAGTCCTGCCCAATGCGCTCAACCGCGCCCGCTCCAGCGCATGCCAGTCCGCGGCCTCCCTGTCGTATTCCAGGATCGGGAAGTTGGGCAGAACGACAGTGTCGATATAGCGCTCGAACCTTTCACGACACCGCGACGGTGGAAGGCGGGCGCAGCCGAAGCGCAATTCATGCCAGACGGGGGCCCCGATCGCCGCCTCGTCGTCGATCTCGCTTAAACGGCGGATCGCACCCGGACTCGGCTCCGGCCGCAGCGGTTCCGATACGACGTTCGTATCGAGCAAATGCCGCACGGCTCACAGAGACACGTCGCGGCCCGGGCTCTTGTCCCGTACCCCCTCGAACAGCTCGTCCGGGTCGAGGTCGAGTTCGGGGAGGTCCGCTGATTCCAGGAATTCACGATACGCCGCCGCCAAGCCGCGCCGGTTTCCGGAGAGCCGCTTGAGCTGCCGGTGGCCGACCGGCACGGCGACCGGTTCTCCGCGCCGGGTCAACTCCACAGTCTTGCCGTTCTCTGCCTCGCGGATGAGTCGCGGCAGGTTGCGGCGTGCGTCCGTGATCGAATGCTTCTCGGTCACGTCGCGTCCCTCACGTACATCTGGATGTACTTTGCGTTCGCGATGAGGACCGCACAGCCCTACTCCTCCCCATCCGCCGCCCCGATCGCCGCGAGCACCCGCCTCGGCGTCAGCGGAGTTTCGTTGAACTGCGCGCCGGTCGCGGCGAAGGCGTCGGCGAGCGCGTTTGCGATGGCCGCCGGCGGGGCGATGGCGCCGCCTTCGCCCATCCCCTTCATGCCGAACTTGGTCGACGTCGCCGGCGTCGCCATGTGGCCGATGGCGAGGGCGGGGATCTCGACCGCGCCGGGCAGCAGGTAGTCGGCGAAGGTGGTGGCGAGCGGCTGGCCGTCGGCGTCGAACGCGACCTCCTCGTAGAGCGCGGTGCCGATGCCCTGCGCGGTGCCGCCGGCGATCTGGCCGTCGACCACCATCGGGTTGACGACGGTGCCGCAATCCTCGACCACGGCATAGTCGAGGAGATCCACCCCGCCGGTCGCCGGGTCCACCGCGACGACGGCGGCGTGGGTGGAATAGGAGAAGACGCCCGAGGATTCGGTGGGCTCCCAGGTCTCGGTCACGTCGAGCACCGGGTCCATGCCGTCCGGCAGCTGCTCCTGGCGGAGATGGGCGATGCGGCCGATCTCGGCGAACGGGATCGAGCCCGACGGCCCCGCCGCCTCGCCGTCGGCGAAGCGGATGTCGTCGGCGCCGCATTGCAGATGGTGGGCCGCGATCTTCGCCATCTTCCCGCGCAGCGCGATGCAGGCGTTGGAGACCGCGCCGCCACCCATGACGATCGAGCGCGAGGCGAAGGTGCCCATGCCGAAGGGCGAGACGGCGGTGTCGCCGAAGCGGACCGAGACGTCGTCCGGGTGGATGCCGAGCTCCTCGCAGGCGATCTGCGCGAGCGTGGTCTCCATGCCCTGGCCGTGGCTGTGGATCGCCACCAGCAAATGCAGCGTGCCGTCGGGATGCATGCGCGCCGTGGCGGTCTCGTAGCCCGCGACGATCGGGGTGCGGCGGCGCACCCACTCCTCGGCGCCGTGCGCCGACTGCTCGGTGAAGCTGCCGAGCCCGACGCCCAACAGGCGGCCGTCCGGCGGCTTGGCCGCCTGGCGCGCCCTGATCCCGTCATAGTCGACCAGCGCCGCCGCCCGGCGCACCGCCTCGGGGTAGTCGCCGTTGTCGAACTTCATGTCGCAGACCGTGCGGTAGGGCATCTCGTCGGGCCCGACCATGTTGTCGATCCGCACCTCGCGGGGGTCGCGCCCGACTTCGCGCGCGACCTCGTCGATGGTTCGCTCGATGGCGAAGCAGGCGCCCGGCCGCGCCACCCCGCGATAGACGCCGAGCGGCGGCTTGTTGGTCGCCACCGTCCAGGTCTCGGCGCGGAAATGCTCGATCCGGTAGGGGCCCGGCAGGTTGCGTGCCGCCATGCCGGTCTCCATGAACGGGCCGGTATGCCAGAGCGCGTAGGCGCCGCCGTCGATGGTAATCTCGGCGTCGATCCCGGCGACGATGCCGCGCTCGTCGGCATAGGCCGTGACGCGGTAGACATGCTCGCGCGCCTGGCAGGCGGCGCTCAGATGCTCGGACACGTCCTCGACCCAGCGCACCGGGCGGCCGGTCTCCAGCGCGATGGCGCAGACCGCGAGATCCTCCGGCATCATCCGCGCCTTGCCGCCGAACCCGCCGCCCACGTCGGGCGAGATCACCCGGACCTGGCGCATCTGGAGGCCGAGCATTTCGGCGAGCCCGACCCGCATGATGTGAGGGATCTGCGAGGTCAGGTGGACCACCAGCTCGTCGGCGCGCTCGTCCCACTGCGCGAGCACGGCGCGCCCCTCCATCGGCATCGTCGACTGGCGGTTCATGCGGTAGTCGCGGGTGACGACGACCGGCGCGTCGCGCACCGAGTCGATGTCGCCGCCGGCGATGGGGAGCGCGACATAGACGTTGTCGCCCCATTCCTCGTGCACCAGCGCGGCCGGGTCGCCGCGCGCGGCGAGGGGTTCGACCACGGCGGGGAGGGGCTCGAGATCGGCGACCGTCGCCGCGGCAAGGTCCTCGGCCTCCGCCCGCGTGGCCGCCACGCAGGCCGCTATGGGTTCGCCCGCGTAACGCGCCTTGCCGCGCGCGAGCGGCCAGTGGTCCGCCGGCTTGAAGCCCGGGATGTCGGGCACCACGCGGATCGGCCGGAGGCCCGGAAGGTCGTCGGCGAGGTAGACGGTCCCGGTTCCGGGCTTCGAGATGTCCCGGATCCGCGCATGGCCGAGCGGGCTCCGCAAGAACGCGACCTCCTGCGTCCCCGGGACCGCGATATCGGCGACATAGCGCCCGCGCCCGCGCAGGAACCGCGCATCCTCCTTGCGCGGAACGCTCGCGCCCACGCCGAACCCGCCGGTCGATCGAGTCGGCATGGCGTTACTCCTTCGCTGGCTCCGTGGGTCAATCGTGGGGGTCCGGCTCGGCGAGTCCCGTCAGTTCGACCGGCGGCCGGTCCGGGAACCGCGCGATCAGCGACAGGCTTCCGCCCATCGCCTCGATCGTCCTGCGCAGCGTGGACAGCAGGATGTCGCTTCTCTGTTCGAGCCGCGAGACGCCGTCCTGGCCGATGCCGAGCTCGCGCGCGACGCTGACCTGGGTGAGCTGCCGCGCCTTGCGCAGCTCGCGCAGCGTCATCTCCTCGGCGATGAGCTCGGCGGCCATCTCTTCGACCTTGCGCCGCTCCGTTGGATCGAGCCTTGCGATCACATCTTCGACATTCAACGCCATCGCGATCCTCCTTCCTTCGCAAGCCGGTCGAGGTGCCGGTCGAAGCGCTCGTCCGCCTTGCGGATAAGCGCACGATAGAACCGTCTGGAGCTCCCGCCCGACTTGTCGCCTGCCACCAGGAGCACGGCCCGGCGCGCAGGGTCGAAAGCGAAGGCGAGCCGCCATTCCCCATTTGCCGCGCTGAACCGCATCTCCTTCATGTTGGCGTGCCGCGAGCCGTTCAGCGAATCCACGCGCGGTCGTCCCAATTGCGACCCGAATTGCCGCAGGAGGCGCGAATGGGCCAGGATTGTTCTTCGTACGTCTTGCGGCAAGCCGAAGAACTCAGGCTCGAACTCATCGGCAATCTCGACAACCCAAGTCACAAGATTAGAATGGACTCTGACACATATGCCGTCAAGACCATATTATCCACTATCCCGGTTCGGGCGGATTCAAGTCGTCCCGGTTTCTCGCCAATCGAACGGGTTGAACAGGGAAACGCCCAGCCCGTCGACTTCGGACACGTTGCGCGTCGCGAGGGTCAGGTCGAACCTCATGGCGGTCGCGGCGAGCAGCGCGTCGATCGCCGGGATCGTGCGGATGGCGCTTATCTTCCCCCAGATGTCGGCCACTCGCGCATCGACCGGCAGAATGCGGTCGGCATAGTCCTGCTCCATCTTCCGCAACCAGCGTTCGAGTGCGGCCGCCTTCCCGGCGTCGCGCGGTCTGACGCGCTCGATGCCCTTCCGCCGCTCTGAGGCCACATCGGTGTCGATCGGGTGTTTCAGAGATCGACGTCACGACCCGGGTCGCGCGACCGTTCGATGTCGATCCCCTCGAGAGGGGCGGAAGCGAGCAAAGCCTTGAGGTTGCGCGCGGGTGCTTCCCGGCGCGCTGCCGCCCCGCGCCGGGCCCGTCCCAAGCGCCTGGAGCGCTTGCGGTGTCGTTCGGCAGCCGACTTTCTCCCGCGCGGCACTTCCCTGCCCCCAATGCCGGTAATCCAGCGCCCTGTTCACAGGGTCGCCGAGTTTTCGCACAGCTTGCCCCGCTTGTCATGGCCGGCCGCCCACCGGCCCCATGCCGTCATGCCCGGAACAAGTCCACTGCTGTCCGGTTTAATTTTTGCGGGCGGGGCGAAAGGCTCGAGTACGAGC
>JAPPHW010000159.1 GCA_028820945.1 Defluviicoccus sp. | reverse complement strand
AAGACGATGACGGCGGTTTTCACGCCGCCGATCCCACGGACAAGTTCATGGCCGGCCCCCTCACCCCAGCCCTCTCCCCGCGGGGGAGAGGGAGATTGCGGCGCCGACCCCTCATCTCTGCCTTCTCCCCTCACGCTTGCGGGAGGGGCCGGGGAGGGCGGCGGGCGCGCGCGTCATCCCGTCAGGTCGATCTCGTAGTCCTCGATCACCGTGTTGGCCAGCAGGCGCTCGCACATCTCCCGGAGGCTCTTCCGGGCGCGCTCCGGGTCGGTCTCGGCGAGCTCCATGTCGATCACCTTGCCCTGGCGGACCTCGCCCACGCCGGCGAAGCCGAGTGCCGCCAGCGCCTGGCCGACCGCCTTCCCCTGCGGGTCGAGCACGCCTTGCTTGAGCGTGATATGGATCCGCGCCCTCACCGGGGCGCTATTGCATCACCGCCGGGCCCTTCAGGTCGCCGGGGGCGCTTTCGGGCAGGATGCCGAGACGGCGCGCGACCTCCTGATAGGCTTCCTCGACGCCGCCGAGATCGCGCCGGAAACGGTCCTTGTCCATCTTCTCGTTGGTCTTGAGGTCCCACAGCCGGCAATTGTCGGGGCTGATCTCGTCGGCGAGCACGATGCGCATCTCGTCGTTGTTCCAGAGCCGCCCGTATTCGAGCTTGAAGTCGACCAGCCGAATTCCGACCGTGACCAGCAGCCCGGTGAGGAAGTCGTTCACCCGGAGCGACATGTGCATGATCTCGTCGAGCTCCTGCGGCGTCGACCAGCCGAAGGCGGTGATATGCTCCTCGGCGACCAGCGGGTCGTTGAGCTCGTCGGACTTGTAGTGGTACTCGACGATGGAGCGCGGCAGCGGCGTGCCCTCGGCGATGCCGAAGCGCTCGGCGATCGAGCCGGCCGCGATGTTGCGCACCACGATCTCGACCGGAATGATCTCGACCTCGCGAATCAGCTGCTCGCGCATGTTGAGCCGCCGCACGAAATGGGTCGGGATCCCGATCTCGGCGAGCTTGAGCATCAGGTATTCGGAGATCCGGTTGTTCAGGACGCCCTTGCCGGTGATCGTTCCCGTCTTGGCGTTGTTGAACGCGCTGGCGTCGTCCTTGAAGTACTGGACGAGGGTCCCCGGCTCCGGCCCTTCGAAAAGGACCTTGGCCTTGCCCTCGTATATCCGTCTGCGGCGGGCCATGGGATGCGACTCGAATCCAGGGAAAGGGGTGCGGGGCGGGCCGGCGCCCGCGCCTTGGATATAACAATTTGTCCGGTTGCGGACAATGGCGGGAAAGTCCCGCGCGGACGAAACGCACGGAACCGTCACTCGACGGGCAGGTAGGGAGCCTCTCCCGGCCGGCCGGACGCGAACAGGAATACCGCCCTTCCGCCCTCGACATGCGTCGCGGCGAGACCGATCAGCGAGCCGGAGAGCGTGCCGAACGGCGTGCCGGTCGCCACCGTCATGGCTTCTCCCGGCCCGGTCCCGGGCAGGCTGTCCCGGGAGGCGAGAATCCGGATCCAGGACTCCCAGTCGCCCGACGCGGGGTCGGGCGGGACGGCGGCGCGGAAACGCGGCAGATAGAGCCGGGTCCGGGCGGATCCCGTCTCGTCGTTCATGTCGTGGGCGGTGATCATCGACAGCCCGTCGCCGATCTCGTGCAGCGCGGGTTTCCCGTCGCCTTCGGGGCCGAAACCGCGCAGCCAGAACGCATCGCGGTTGTCGGCGACGACAAGGTTGAAGCTCCGATAGCTGCGCCCGTCGAGGTCGGAGAGCGCGCCGGCCGCCGCGACGGCGTCCGCGTGGTCGAGGGCTTCGAGCACCAGCTCGCCGCGCGAACGGAGCCGGGGGTCGGGGCCGAGCGAATCGGGCCGGTTGAGGATGCCCGCCACCACGCCGTGATCGTTTAGGCCGAGCCAGGTCCCGCCGGCGAGCTCGTCCATCCCCGCGACGACGTCCGGGCGGTCCGGCCAGTGCCCGCCGGGCGGGCGCCACGGCCGTTCCGCGTTCTCGTCGCGGTTCGCCGCGATCAGCACCGGCCAGTCGTGTCCGGGCCTCCTCAGGATGACGAGCGTGCACATCGTTCGATTCGTGTCGTTGCGGGCGGCGCGGGGGGCACTATATAAGGCAGGTCGGCCCTCCGGGGTCCGTAGATGGGTGCGAGAGGAGACAGAGGGCGATGACCAGCTTCGAAGAGCGCGAGAAGGGCTACGAGGCCAAGTTCAAGCACGACCAGGAGTTCCAGTTCAAGGCCACCGCCCGGCGCAACAAGCTGCTCGGACTGTGGGCCGCCGAAAAGCTCGGGCTTTCGGGCGGCGACGCAGACGCCTACGCCAAGGAGGTGGTGGTCGCCGATTTCGAGGAGCCGGGCGACGAGGACGTGGTCCGCAAGGTGGCCGGCGACCTCGAAGGCAAGGGCGTCACCGCCGAGGACGTCCGCCGCGAGATCGACCGGCTGATGCCGATCGCCGCCGAGCAGGTGGCGAGCGAGAGCTAGCCCGCCCCGAAGACACGGTCGAGCACGATCTCTTGATTGCATCGCAATCGCCGCATAGTTTGAGCTCCCTATCGGGGAGTCTACGGCGATGGCGAGCATTACGATCCGCAATCTCGACGACGATGTGAAAGCCCGTTTGCGCGTGCGCGCGGCGGATAATGGCCGTTCCATGGAAGAGGAAGCGCGGTCGATCCTGCGCGCGGCCGTCGGGCGGAAAGACGTGCCGGAGAAGGGTCTGGGCACGGCGATCCACGAGCTGTTCAAGCCCTTGGGCGGGGTCGAACTCGAGTTGCCGCCGCGCGGGCCGATGCGCGAGCCACCCCGCTTCGGTTGAGGCGGCAGCGATGGTGGTGCTCGACACGAACGTGGTGTCCGAGTTGATGCTCGTTGCCCCGAACCAGGGGGTTCTTACCTGGATCGACGACTGGCCGACCCGGGAACTCTTCGTGACGGCGGTGACGGAGGCGGAGGTCCGCACCGGCGTCGCCATCCTGCCGGTGGGCGCGCGCCGCAGGGAAATCGGGCAAGCTGCCGAGCGACTGATCGGAGGCTTGTTTGCCGGCCGGGTCCTTCCGTTCGACAGCAGCGCGGCCTGTGCCTACGCGGACATCGCCGCCACGCGCCGCGCAGCGGGCCGTCCCGTCTCGCAGCCGGACTGCCAAATCGCGGCGATCGCGCGGTCGCGCGACATGGCGGTAGCGACGCGGAACGTCCGGGATTTCTCCGAAACGGGCGTCGAGGTTATCGATCCCTGGCTCCCCACCTGAGCAACATCGAAGCGAAGGGTCTAACGGCTCGATCGGAACGGAGGATTGGCGATAAGCCCTGGCCCGACTGGTCACTCTGCCCCGAAGACGCGGTCGAAGATCGTGTCGACGTGGGCGAGGTGGTAGTCGAGGTCGAACAGACCGCCGAGCGCGTCCCCGTCGAGCAGCCGCGACACCTCGGCATCGTCTTTCAGACGCGCCAGGAAATCGCCGCCCTTCTCCCATACGGCCATCGCGTTGCGCTGAACCGCGGCGTAGGCGTCTTCGCGCGACATTCCGGCCTCGACCAGCGCCAGCAGCACGCGTTGCGAGTGGATCAGGCCGCCAAGCGCGTCCAGGTTCTCGCGCATCCTCTCGGGATGGACCACCAGCCGGTCGATTACGCCGGCCAGCCGGGCGAGCGCGAAATCGAGCGTCACCGTCGCGTCCGGCGCGATCATCCGCTCCACCGAGGAATGCGAGATGTCGCGCTCGTGCCACAAGACGACGTTCTCCAGCGCGGGCGTCACGTGGGAGCGGACGATCCGGGCCAGCCCGGTGAGGTTCTCGGTCAACACGGGGTTTCGCTTGTGCGGCATCGCGGACGAGCCCTTCTGGCCCGGCGCGAAATACTCCTCGGCCTCGCGAATCTCGGTGCGCTGGAGGTGGCGGATCTCGGTCGCGAGGCGCTCGACGGCGGACGCGATGAGCCCGAGCGCGGCGAAGAACGCGGCGTGCCGGTCGCGCGGGACGATCTGGGTGGACACCGGCTCGACCGAGAGGCCGAGCTTTTCCGCGACATGCGCCTCGACGCGCGGATCGATATTCGCGAACGTGCCGACGGCGCCCGATATCGCGCAGGTCGCGACCTCGGCCCGCGCGGCGGCGAGGCGGTCCCTGTTGCGCGCGAACTCGGCATAGTGTCCGGCGAGCTTGAGCCCGAACGTCGTGGGCTCGGCGTGGATGCCGTGGCTGCGCCCAACGCAGGGGGTCAGCCTGTGCTCGCGCGCGCGGCGCTCGAGCGCCGTCATGATCGCCCCGATACCGGTGTCGAGCAGGTCGGCGGCGCGGGTGAGTTGCACGGCGAGGCAGGTATCCAGCACGTCGGACGACGTCATGCCCTGGTGGACGAAGCGCGCCTCCGGCCCGACATGCTCGGCGAGGTTGGTTAGGAAGGCGATCACGTCGTGGCGGGTCTCGCGCTCGATCTCCTCGATCCGCTCGACCTCGAAGGCGCCGCGCTCCCACACCGCCTCGGCGGCCGACTTCGGGATCAGCCCGAGCGCCGCCTGGGCGTCGCAGGCATGAGCCTCGATCTCGAACCAGATGCGGAACCTGGTCTCGGGCGCCCAGAGCGCCGCCATCTCTTTTCGCGAATAGCGCGGGATCATTCGGCTCGTGCCCCGATCTGCCGGCGCGGAGGGGTTTAGCAGATGAGGCGGACGATAGGAACGCGGCTCACCGGCCGGGGCGGACGACAAGCAGGTAGATCGGGATCGGCAGGAGCGACACGACGCCTATCGCCACCGTCATCGGGAGCTGGGTGCCGTCGGCGAAATGCCCGACCAGAAGCCCGGTCAGCACGCTGAACGAGAGCTGGACGAAGCCGAGCGCCGAGGAAGCCGTGCCCGCGATGTCCGGGAAAATCGACATGGCGGCGGCCTGGCCGGCGGGAACGATGAAGCTGAAGGCGAACATGAAGGCCGCCATCGGCAGGACGATCGCCCAGGCCGCGTCGACCGCGCCGAGGCCCAGCCCGGCCATGACCGCGCCGGCGCAGGCCATCGTGGTCCCGCCGGTCAGGATCATGCGGCGGATCGACCGTCGTCCCACCAGGCGCGCCGACAGCCAGCTGCCGCAGACATAGGCCATCATGCAGCCGGCGAAGAGGTAGCCGTAACTCTCCACCGAAACGCCGATATGGTTGATCAGGCTCGTCGCGGACGCGGCCAGGAAGGCGAACAGCCCGCAGTAACAGGCGCTCAGCATCAGCATGTAGCCGACGAAATCCCGGCTGCCGAGGATCCGCGCATAGGTGCGCACCAGCGGGCCGGGGCGGAGCGCATCGAGCCGGCGCTCGGGTACCGTCTCGCCCAGCGCGCGCCAGGCGATGGCCAGGGCCAGCAATCCATAGATGGCGAGAAACCAGTAGACCGCGCGCCAGCCCAGCCCCACCGTCAGGTGCGCGCCCAGGACGGGGCCGACGATGGGCGCCAACCCGTACATGGTCATGACGTAGGCCAGCATCTTCGCGGCCTGTTCGCGGTCGAACAGGTCGCGGACGATCGCGCGCCCCAGGACCGAAGCGGCGCAGCCGGCGAGACCCTGGACAAAGCGGAGCGCGACGAAGGACTCGATCGACTCCGACAACGCGCATCCGGCGGCGGAGACCGCGAAGACGACGAACGCGACGAGCAGGACCGGCCGCCGGCCGAAGCGGTCGGAAACCGGACCGTAGAACAGCTGGCCCGCGGCGATGCCCGCCATGAAAATGCTGAGGCTGAACTGGATCGCGCCGTCGGAGACCCGCAAATCCGCCGCGGCGAGCGGCATCGAGGGCAGGGTCGAATCCACCGACAGCGGCAGCGACGCCATCAACGCGCCGAGGAGAACCGCGGTGGCCAGGAACCCCAGCCGGTGGCTAGCGATGCTCCGTCCGCTCACGCACCGTTCTCGCCGTCCGCCGTCATGTTGCCCCGCAGGTCGCGCAGCAGGCGCTTGAGCTCCTCCTGTTCGGCGTCGGAAAGGCCGGCGATGCCCTGGCGGTTGATCGCGGCGACTTCCGGCATCACGAGGTCGTAGATTCGCCGTCCCTCTGGCGTGAGATAGACGTTGATCTTGCGCCCATCATGCTCGTTATGGACCCGCCGGACGAAGCCGCGCGCTTCCAGCCGGTTGACCGCGGCGACCGTCGTGGAACCCTTCATGCGAACGCGTTCGGAGAGTTGGCGCTGGGTCAGCCCGTCCTCCTCCCACAACGCGCGCAGAAACGGCCACAGCCCGAAGGTTATGCCGTGCCGCGCGATCCGTTTGGAAAACCGCGTGGTGAACGCCCGCGTGGTGTCCCAGAGCAGGAAACCCACGGTGTCCTCGGGCGAGAATTGGTCGTCGGGCAACATGGCGGCTAGGATAATACTTCGCCGGCGGGGTAAACAGGCGGAGCTCGGCGGTCGGATTGACAGCCCGGGCAGGGATCGTTAGGTCACTAACGAATTCGCCCGCATCGGGGAAGGGACCGGGATGGCTTACGACACGATTCGGGTGGACCTCGACGACGGCGTCGCCACGCTCACGCTCAACCGTCCGGAAAAGAAGAACGCGATGAATCCGCGCCTCCACGACGAGGTGGCGGAGGCGCTGGAAGTCCTGCGCTACGACGACGACGCCAGGGTGCTGGTGATCACCGGGG
>JAPPHW010000266.1 GCA_028820945.1 Defluviicoccus sp. | reverse complement strand
CAACGGCCCGGCCTACGCCCACCCGCGCCGCGTATTCTTCATGGACGCCCTGCCGTTGTCGGGCACCAACAAGATCGACCGCCGGGCGCTCCAGCGCCAAGCCGCCGAAGCCGCGAGGGAGAGCGGGACGGCGGGGTGAGGGCGTCGCCCGAGCGCGCACCGGGTTGTTCGTCTATGCTTGACAGCGCCGCGGCGACGCACGATGTTTTGGGTGTCGGGTGCCCTTGATGGGCTCGATATGGTTCGCCCAGCCTGACATCATTCGCCCTCCGTTCGGAGGGCTTTTTGTTTGTGCGCTTCCCAAATATCCCTCGCCGCGTCGACCAGCGGCGAATCCTCTGGCCACACCTTTAGCCCATCGAGCGCGGTTCCATCCGGCCGTCGATAGAAGCGGGGCAGCAGCCTCTCAAAATACGGGTAATCGAATTCTTCGTGCCTGAAGGCGCGATAGACGCTGTAGGCCAGCAGGTCGGCAAGCTGGACACCGTTCGACAGCTCGCTGCGCGTAAAAAACGGATATTCGACGATGGCCGGAAAGACCATGTTCCGGTTGCCGGCCCGCTGGAACCAAGCGTGTTTCATCGCGACGGCACTATTGAGCTGCTTGCCTGTATCGTCCATCACGATCAGCGCCCGATGTCTCCGGTGATATTGCCTCATGTAGTTCTGTATGCGCTCCAGCAGGAATTCATACGCCAATTTGTGAAGCGTTTCGTGCGTAACGTGGTCGTGCAGAAGCCGCTTGTCGATCACGCTCGCCAGAATGACCATGTTGCGTTCACCGACCTGGTCGAAATAGGCATCGGTGAGACGCGTCAGGTCGTCGGAATGCAGTCGGTGTAGAAAAGGGCTTCTTTTCGCGCGTTCTGCCGGCACCCGAACCCAGTTCGACTTGACCTCGCAATCGGCCAGTTCGAAACGGCCCTTACCATCGCGCTGCAGATAATCCGCGAGTTCGAGTTTCAAACCCGAAATCGCGGTCTCGAAACGCCGCCACTGGCCTTCTCACATCCCGACGGCGAGCAGGACATAGAGATGATCCTTCGGCTTCGCCACCGTACCGATGGAGGGATCGCGGGAACCCGATTCATCGAAATAGAAGAAATACATGCGCGTACAACTCCGGCCGGCATGACGTGCGAGGGAGCTTATTCCATCAGCGCACGGATGTACTCGGGCAGGCCGAAGGCGGCGACGTGGGCCTGGGGGTTGTAGTAGCGGGTCTCGATGTCGGCGGCGTGGAACCGCCGTTCGATCTCTTCCAGCGGCGTCGCCCTGGGTTCGGCGCTCATCGCGCCCCAGCCCAGCGTCATGTAACCCGCGCCGTAGGTCGGGACCTGGGTGAGGTAGAGCCACGCATCGGCGAAGAGCGGCTTCATGCGGGCGTAGGTGTCTCGGGCCTCGTCCTCCTGCATGAAGGTCACGCCGGACTGGGTGACGAGGATGCCGGATTCGCCGAGCCGGTCGCGGCAATCGGCGTAGAACGGCTGCTCGAACAGAGCGACGGAGGGGCCGACGGGATCGGTCGAGTCCACGATGATGACGTCGAAGGTCTCTTCGGACGATTTCATCCAGGCGGTGCCGTCCGCGAAGATCACCTCGGCGCGTGGATCGTCGAACGCATCGCCGCAGATCGACGGCAGATAGCGGCGCGAGAGCTCGACCACGGCGGGGTCGAGCTCGACCATGACGGCGCGCTCCACGTCGTGCTTGAGCACTTCTTCCAGCGCGCCGCCGTCGCCGCCGCCCACGATCGCCACCCGCCGCGCATTGCCGTGCGCCAGGATCGGCACGTGAACGATCATCTCGTGGTAAGCGAACTCGTCGCCCTCGGTCGTCTGGACGATGCCGTCGAGCGCGAGAACCCGTCCGAAATACGGGTTCTCGAAGATCAGCAGATCCTGGTAGGCGGTCTGCTCGCGATGGAGAATTTTCGAGACCTTCAGGCGCTGCTGGTAGTCCTTGTAGAGCGTTTCGGCGAACCACGCCCCGCTCATTCGACGACGCCCCGCCGCCGCACCACGACGGCCTCGCGGCCGGGCCGGAACCGGCGCCGCAGGACGGGGATCGCCTTCTCGGGCTCGCATCGGCCGCACATAAACACGTCGAAGGCTGCGAAGCCGATTTCCGGCCAGGTGTGAATGCTCATATGGGATTCGGCGAGCACCGCGACCCCCGACACGCCGCCGTTCTCCTGGAACGAATGCACATGGATGTGGAGGAGCGTCGCGCCGCAGGCTTCGACCGCCTCGCGCAGCGCGGCCTCCACTGTCGCGACCTCGTCGAGATGGGACGCGTTCCAGAAATCGATCAGCACATGGGTGCCGGCGTGGACCGTGCCGCCGGATCGGACCAGGTAGTCGGCGTCCCGGGGCGCGGATGCGGTATCGATCGCCATCGGTGGATTTCCGCCGCCGGTCAGTGCCAGAGGCGTTGCTCGTCGAATCCTTCGAGCAGCGCGGCTCCCCCGATCGCCGTCCGCTTCAGCGCCGCGGCGCGCGGCAGGACGCATTCGGCGTAGAAACGGGCGGTCTCGACCTTGGAGCGGTAGAAGGCCTCGTCCCCGTCCGCGCTCTTCGCCTTCTGTTCGGCGATCGCCGCCGAGCGCGCAAGCAGATAGCCGCCGGCGACGGTACCGAGCAAGGCGAGATAGGGCGTCGCGGCGGCCGCGCAGCTCTCCGGCGGCCGGGCGGCGAGCAGCCAGTCGGTGGCTTCCCTGAGCGCCGCCACGCCTGCCGCCAGGGCGTCCCGGATCGGTGCCGTCGCGTCGCCGGCGGCGAAGGCGTCCATCTCCGCGATCAGGTCGCCGATGGCCGCACCCCGGTCGCCGAGGATCTTGCGGCGCACCAGGTCGAGCGCCTGGATGCCGTTGGTCCCCTCGTAGATCGGCGTGATGCGCGAATCCCGGTAATGCTGCGCGGCACCGGTCTCTTCGATGAAGCCCGCCCCGCCATGGACCTGGACCGCCTCGGACGCAATCGCGACGCCGGTGTCGCTGCACCACGCCTTGACCACCGGAACCAGCAAATCGACGCGGGCCTGGCGGCGGGCGCGCTCTTCGGCGTCTTCGTGGCGGCCGGCGACGTCGAGATCCGCGGCGACAACATAGCTGAGCGCGCGCATCGCCTCGATCTCGGCCTTCATGGTCATCAGCATGCGCCGCACGTCCGGGTGTTTGACGATGGCGACCGGCCCGGCGGCGGGATCGCCGATGGCGCGGCCCTGGACCCGCCCGCCGGCATAGTCGCGCGCCTGCTGGAATGCGCGCTCCGCCATCGCGAGCCCTTCCCGCCCGACCCCGAGCCGGGCGTTGTTCATCATGGTGAACATGTACTCCATGCCGCGGTTTTCCTCGCCGACGAGGTAGCCGATCGCGCCTTCGTCGTCGCCGTAGGACATCACCGCGGTGGGGCTTCCGTGGATGCCGAGCTTGTGCTCGAGCGCGGCGCAGCGGAGATCGTTGCGCGGGCCGAGCGAGCCGTCAGGATTGACCAGGTATTTCGGCACGATGAACAGCGAGATGCCGCGCGTCCCCTCTGGCGCGCCGTCGACACGGGCCAGCACGGTGTGGACGATGTTCTCGGCCATGTCGTGCTCGCCCCAGGTGATGAAGATCTTCTGCCCGACGATGCGGTAATGCTCGCCGTCGCGCACCGCGCGGGTCCTGAGCGCGCCGACGTCGGACCCCGCGTGCGGCTCGGTGAGGTTCATCGTCCCCGTCCATTCGCCGCTCACCAGCCTGGGGAGCCAGGTTTCCTTCTGCTCGGGCGAGCCGTGGATCGAGAGCGCCCAGATGGCGCTCTGGGTCAGCATCGGGCACAGGCTGAAGGCGAGGTTGGCGGAATCCCAGATCTCCCCGATCGCGGTCGCGACCAGCCAGGGCATGCCTTGCCCGCCATGTTCGGGCTGCGCGATCGTGCCGTTCCAGCCGCCCTCGGCGAACCGCCGGTAGGCCTCGGCGAAGCCGTCCGGCGTGGTGACGACGCCGTTCTTCAGCTCGCAACCCTGCATGTCGCCTACTCGGTTGAGCGGGGCGAGCACCTCGGCGCCGAACTTGCCGGCCTCGGCGAGCACCGCGCGCACCAAATCTTCCGTCACCCAGTCGAGACCCGGCAATGCGGCGATCGTCTCGAGTCCGATCAGCTCTTCCATGACGAAGCTCATGTCGCGGACCGGGGCTGCGTAATCGGTCATGGCGGATGTCCTTGCTGGGCTGTCAGGACCTGGGCGGGGCCAGCACCTTGCCCGGGTTCATCAGATTGTCGGGATCGAGCGTCCGCTTGATCCGGCGCATCAGGTCGATGGCGACGTCCGGCTTGTAACGAAGCAGGGCCTCGCGCTTGGACTGGCCGATGCCGTGCTCGGCGCTGATGCTGCCGCCATGGCGGGCGGCGGCATCGTGGACGATGGCGTTGAGCTCGCCTTCGCGTTCGAGGAAAGCCGCCGGGTCGGCCCCGACAGGCTGGCTCATGTTGTAGTGGAGGTTGCCGTCGCCGACATGGCCGAAAGCGCACACCCGGACGCCGTCGACCGCGGCTTCCGCCGCCGCCGCCGCTTGGGCCATGAACGCTGGTATGCGGGAGACCGGAACGGAGATGTCGTGCTTGACCGAGGCGCCGTCGAGCTTCTGGGCCTCGGGAAGAGTCTCCCGGATCTTCCAGAAATCGGCCGCCTGCGCGCCGCTCTCCGCGATCACCGCGTCGCGCACCAGCCCGTCTTCCATCGCTTCGGCGAGGACGGCTTCCATCAGGCCGCGCACGTCGTCCCGCGCGGCGCCGGAGGACAGTTCGAACAGGACATAGCAGGGGTGGGGCGCATCGAACGGATCGCGGGTCCCGCCGATCTCCGCGAGCACGAGCTCGAACGGCAGGCGGAGGATAAGCTCGAACGCCGTCACCCGGTCGCCGGTCGCGGCGCGCGCGCGGGCGAGAAGCTCGACCGCGGCCGCCGGATCGTCGATCGCGACCAGCGCGGTCTCCAGCGCCAGGGGGCGGGGAAACAGTTTCAGCACCGCCGCCGTGATGATGCCGAGCGTTCCTTCCGCGCCGATGAAGAGATGCTTGAGGTCGTAGCCCGTGTTGTCCTTCCGAAGCGCCGACAGCCCGTCCCAGACCCGGCCGTCGGGCAGCACCACCTCCAGCCCGAGCGCGAGGTCGCGCGCGTTGCCGTAGCGCAGCACGCCGGTTCCGCCCGCGTTGGTTGACAGGTTGCCGCCGATCCGCGCCGTTCCCTCGCCTCCGAGCGAGAGCGGGAACAGCCGGTCGACCTCGGCGGCGGCCTTCTGGACGTCGGCCAGGATCACACCGGCCTCGACGGTGATGGTGTAGTTGAGGGGATCGACCTCGCGCACCCGGTTGAGCCGCGTGAGGCTGAGGACGAGTTCTCGCCCGCTCCCGTCCGGGGTCGCCGCGCCGCAAAGCCCGGTATTGCCGCCCTGCGGCACGATGGGGATCTTCTCCGCCGCGCACAGCGCGACGATTCGCGCGACTTCCTCCACCGTTGACGGCCGCACGACCGCGGGCGCGGCGCCACGGTAGCGCTCCCGCTCGTCCACCAGATAGGGCGCCATGTCCGCCGGCTCCGTCAGCAGGCCGTTCGCGCCGACGATGCCGGCGAGGCGCTCGCGAAGCGCGTCTTGAAGCGTCGCTTCCATATCCTGCTTTTAGTTCCGGTCCGTCGGATCGACAAGCGCGCGGGGCGCGGCGGCGCGGCGCAGCCGGTCCATGATCGCGCGACCCAACCCGGTCTCGGGCACCGGCATCGCGACGATCCCGGTGCATTGGGATCGGTCGAGTTCGTGCAGCGCGGCAAAAAGGTTGGCCGCGGCCTCTACCGGATCTCCGGACGGACTCAGGTTGCGCTCGACCGCCGCGCCGGAGGGCGTGTCGCGGCCGAAAGAGAGCAGCGCCTCGCCGGGCCCGGGGCCGCCCGCGTCGATCCTCAGCGGCAGGGCGGGCGCGTAGTGGCTCGCGAGCTGGCCCGGCGAGCGCGGAGCGTCGGTATCGCCGGGAACCGTCAGGGAACCGACGAGGGTCTCGATCTCCTCCGTCGGCAACCCGCCCGGACGCAGCAGCGCGGGCCTCTCCCCGCCGAGGTCCACAACCGTCGACTCGATGCCGACAGCGCACGGCCCGTCGTCGAGCACGAGATCGACCGCGTCGCCGAGCGCATCGATGACGTGTTCGGCGAGGGTGGGGCTGACCGCGCCCGCCGGGTTCGCGCTGGGCGCCGCGACGGGGTGGCCGGTTTGTTCCAGCAGCGCCCGCGCCGCCGCGTCGCGCGGCGCCCGCACCGCGAGCGTCGGCAAGCCGGCTGCGGCCAGTTTCGAGACCGGACAGTCCGGCAGCCAGGGCAGGACGAGGGAGAGCGGGCCGGGCCAGAACCGCGCCGCGAGGCGTTGCGCGGCATCGGTCCATTCGACCAGCGACCGCGCGGCGGCGGTGTCGGGGACGTGGACGATCAGCGGGTTGAATTCGGGACGGTTCTTGGCCTCGAACACACGGGCGACGGCGCGGTCGTCAGTCGCATCGGCGCCGAGGCCGTAGACGGTTTCGGTGGGGAAGGCGACGAGCCCTCCGTTCCGCAGGATTTCGGCCGCTTCCGCGATCGCTCCCGGGTCGGACGCGCGCCTAACCGCGGCCACGGGCGATGAACTCC
>JAPPHW010000102.1 GCA_028820945.1 Defluviicoccus sp. | reverse complement strand
TCGAACTTCTCGTAGAGCACCAGCGTCGAGCCGAACAGGAAGTTGAGGTTCATCAACGTGCCGCCATAGACATGCGCGCACGGAAGGGCGGTCAGCTGCACGTCGTCCCCGGCGCGCACGTTCATCGCCGCCGTCACCGCCGCGTTCAGCACCACCGAGCGATGGCTCAGCATCGCGCCCTTGGGAAACCCCGTCGTGCCCGAGGTGTAGCAGATGGTGGAAAGCGATTCGGGATCGACCTTCGCGGGCGCGAATTCGTTCGAGCCGGAATCGGCGAGATCGTCGAACGAGGCCGCGCCGTCCGCCTCGCCGAACACCACGATCTCGGCCAGATGCCCCTCTTCCTTGAGCGGCAGGATCGGCGCCGCCCGGTCGGCGGTGGTGAACAGCACCCTGGCGCCGCAATCCTTCACCACGTAGGCGACCTCGTCCGGGGTCAGCATCACGTTGATCGGGTTGATTACCCCGCCCGCCCTGGCGATCGCGTAGTAGCTCACGATCCACTCGACGCTGTTCTGCGCATAGAGCGTCACCCGGTCGCCCGGCTCGACGCCGAGCCCGCGGAGCCCGCTCGCGACCCGGGCCGAGAGCCGGTCGACCTCCGCGAACGACACCTCGCGCCCGCCGAAGATCAGCGCGGTCTTGTCGCCGAACCTAGCCGCCGCCTCGCCGGGGATATCGCCGATCGTCTTGCCGAACATCGAGCCCTCGTCCGCTGGGTTGTGACGCGCGGGCGATCATGCCACCCCGGCGCGACGGATTGAAGCGGGGGAACGCCGATTGACACCCGGATCGGGCGCGACCCAGACTGCCGGCGCGGGCCTCGTGCCCGGGAGCAACGGAGAGCCCTGCCATGGCGGTCATCGTTCCGGCCGACAAATCGGTCGAGACATTGGAGGGGATCCACCTCTACCACGGCGATATCTCGAACTGCTCGATGCGGGTCCGCATGACGCTGGCGGAGAAGGGTCTGCCCTGGACGAGCCATCATCTCGACCTGAAGCTGAAGGAGAACGTTTCGGACGACTATTTCGGCATCAATCCGAACGGGCTGGTGCCGACCCTGATCGACAACGGCGTTGTCCATATCGAGTCCAACGACATCATCGACTATCTCGACGAGACCTATCCCGAGCCCTCGCTGCGCGCGGCGGACGACGAAGACGGGATGCTCGCATGGCTTCGCCTCGCCGCGTCGATCCATGTGCCGGCGGTCAAGCCCTATGTCTACGCCACCAAGATGCAGAAGAAGCTGAAGAAGACCGCCGAGGAACAGAAAAAATACGACGAGCTCCAGACCAACGAGGAACTCAGGGAATTCCACGCAAGACACGCCGGCGCCAGCGCGTTCGGCGAGGAGGATGTCGCCCGGGCGCGCAAGACGCTGGAGGCGTGTTTCGCGAAGCTCGAAGACGCCCTGGCGGAGGGCGAATGGATCATGGGCGGCCGCTACACCCTGGCCGATATTTCGTGGATCCCCGTGCACTTCGTGCTCGACGGGTGCGGCTACCCGTTCGAGAACTACCCCAACGTCGCGCGCTGGGCCGCGGCCCACCGCGACCGGGAGAGCTACCAGGACGGCATCCTCAAATGGTGCCCCGATTTCGCGAAGGTCTGACGCCGACCTTCCCCGGGCGCCGCGCATGACGGATGGGGCGATGGACGGAGGACCGAATCCTGGCGGGACTTCGTTCCGACGAGAGCCGGTAGCGGGACCGACCCACGATGAAGCCGACCGCGTATGTCGAGAGTTCCGCAGTCAGCTATCTCACGGCCCGCCCTACCCGCGATCCGGTGCTCGCCGCGTATCGGGAAATAGCGCGCGAATGGTGGCGGGAGGCACTGGACAGGTTCCAGCCGGTCGCATGGGAGTGGTGGTCATGGAAGCCGGAGCCGGGGATTCGGAAGCCGCGCGTGCCCGACTGGAAGCGCTTGGGTCCGCCTCCTTGCTCGGGATCGCCGAGGAGGCCGAGGCGCTCACGCGGAAACCGCTCGACGAGGGCGCCGTGCCGCATCGCGCGGCCGCCGACGCGGCCCACATCGCCATTGCCGTCACCAATGGCGCCGACTATCCGGTAACATGGAATTTCCGGCACATTGCCAACGCCGCAGACTGACCCCCTCATCGCGGAGATCCGAGCCGTCCGGGACAAGTACGCGGCGCGGTTCGATTACGACGTGACGGCAATGTTTCGGGATTTGCGAGCCCGTCAGGACGCCTCCGAGCGGGTCTACGTTCATCGTCCCGCGCGCGCCGCCGCAGGGTCAGGCCTCGGCAACGCCGCAGATCTCCGCGATAAGACCGGCAAGAAGACCGGCAGGTCTTAGCGTTCGGTCCCGACCTTCCGCCGGGGGACGCCGACACCCGCGTGGCCTACCCGACCTGCGACGCGCTTACGCTCCAAGAAACGATAACGGCATATATGGATAAGTTGACGGGCGGTCGGCTGGCGCGAACCTGGAACGGGAACGCCGCCCCGCCCCCTTCCGTCATGCCCGGACTTGATCCGGGCATCCACGCCGTCCGCCGCCTCGCCGGTGCCCGCTCGTATTGCCATGCGGGGGCCCGTGGATGCCCGGAACAAGTCCGGGCATGACGGAAAAGGTGTCGTCGACCAATTTTCGTACGCTCCAAAAGACGCGCGCGGCGCTGGACGCGGAGATGGGGAAAGGAGGATGCGAAGAAGGCGTCCATAATTGGTGATTTGTACTGTATTTTTCTCGTTCGAGAAATTTCTTACAATAGATCCTTATGATCATGGGCCGTAATGAGGACCTCCAATACCTTTTCCAAATCCAGGAAATTCGCACTTATTTCTTGATTTTTCGGATACCGCCAATCCACAAAATCCCGTCTATGTCCATTAAGAATGTCTCTGGGAAAGGCAACTCCGTGATTTTTCGCGATATTATCGATGATCTTATGAGCGTGATGGTCCAAATCCTCATACAGTATCAAGAGATCGTGACTATTCTTGTCTGTTCGATAAGTTCCTTTTTTCTTGTAGGAAATCGCCTTAAGCACGCATTCCGCAGCAAGTCCCCATAATACTACAAGCTAGCAAGTATAGCCCAACAATTGTCGCACGCCGGTGGCGTCTCCTGACTGTTGTAATCCTCTAACGTTCATCCTATTAAGGCGTTCTTGTAAATCGTTAGCGGTTAACCGAAATCCAACCCCAAAGTTGTAAAGTTGATCTCCGTTAGCTGTACTCACTATCGCATCTCCAATGAAGTGATCGGCGCATGGCGCGGCGCATGGCCTCCGTCCACACTTGGACGGCTTGGCATACCGTTGTACTCCACGCCTCCCAGCTCGCGGCCGCCGGCTTTGGGCGTCGGCCCACCCCATTGCTTGAAGAAAAACGGCACGTCGTCGCGTTCGCACCGGTCGCGGATCTCGCACACCCAGCCGCATTCCATCGGGCGCGCGTTCGGCCCGCTCTCCCCGCCCACGATGACCCAGGATATGCCGTCCAGGTCGATCTCGCCCAAGGGGCCGATGAGCGGCTCTATCGACAGAAACCGCACCGTGGCGGGCGCCTCCTGAAGATGCCCGATCCTCGCCCGGCCTAGGCGGTCCTCCACCGATACACCGCACCAGATATGCGCCGGCGCCGCGCCGCCCGAATATCTGCGGCGCAAATAGTCCCGCATCCGCGGGCTCCGCTTCGTCAGCACCTGATAGATGTGGCGGTCGGTCGTTTCCATCCGGTCGAACACGTCGTCGACGAACCCGCGCGGCACGCGCTTGTGGAACAGGTCGCTCATCGAATTGACGAAGATCATGCGCGGCTTGCGCCAGCGCTCGGGCCGATCCAGCCGCGACGGCCAGAGGCGGACGTCGAAACCCTGCTCGTAAGGGTGGCCCGGAACGCCCCTCCACCGCTCGGCGAAGCGTTCCGCATAGCAGTTGTCGCAGCCGCGCGTGATCTTGGTGCAGCCCGTCACCGGGTTCCACGTCGCGTCGGTCCATTCGATCGCGGAATTGTCGGCCATGCCGGCACCTCCTATCACACGCCTCTGCGCCATGCCAACCAAATGTTCGTGTTTTGTTCTTTCCTTTGTCAATTGACTTGTCCGCGGCCGATCGATCGGTGCGGCACGCGGTGCGTTCGACCGGGACGGAAGGGAACGGGCTCAACGGGCCCGGCGCGCCAGCCCGTCAGCTCTTCTTCGGAGGCGGCGGAGGCGGCGGAGGCGGCTTGGTGGCGGTTTCGGGCCTGGGCGAAATTCCATCCCGCACCGGACCGGTCGCCGGGTGTTGTCTCGAAGGCGGGGGCGTGGGTTCCTTGGCCATGACCTGATCCTCGTGCTGCTCGTCGATTTCGGCTTCTGCAGTTTACCTGGAAGATGAGCGCCATTACGACATACCCGAACGCTCCCGGCCGGGCATGGGATGTGAGGGTATAAAAGACGGCGGCGGCAACGAACCCCGGCAGAAGGAAGGTGAAGACGCCGACGACTTCGCCCGATGCCCAGTTCACGCCCATCACCCCTAACCTCGCATAGATTCACGATATGTTCTCATATCAAAATAGCGATCGCAGCTTGATCGTCAATACCCTTCCTGAACGGCTACCGCCCCGCCCCTCACACAACGATCCCGATCCCGCACCGCCGCACCGCGTGGCGCATGTCGGCGAGGAACGTCGCGGCGCGGCGCCCGTCCCGCGCGGAAACGACCCTTTCCGTCATGCCCGGACTCGTTCCGGGCAGGACGTTGAGGGGTGTCCCCCGGGGGCCGGCCCCTACCCCCCGCACACCCAGTCGAACGCCTCCCCCCGCGCCCGCACGAACCCCACGGAGGGCGACGGGAAGTGCGCCGTCATCACCAGCGTATCGGTGTCGCAGTGGCGCTCGAGGAACGCGCGCCGGGTCGCGGCGGATTGCGCGCGGTCGGAGCATCCCACCGCGCTCCAGCCCGGCTCGCGGCATTGCAGCGGCGTGTGGCAGACGTCGCCCGAGAGCACCGCGCGCTCGCCCTCGGACGCGAGCTCGATTGCCACGTGGCCCGGGGTATGGCCGGGGGCCAGCGCGAAGGATATCTCGTCGTCGAACGCGTAATCGTCGGCCACGATGTCGGCCTGGCCGGCCTCGACCACCGGCAGCACGCTGTCGTCGATGCAGCCGTCGGAATATTTCTTGCCGCCCTTGTTGACCTCGATCCAGTGCTCGTACTCGGTGCGCGCGAAGAGGTAGCGCGCGTTGGGGAAGGTCGGCACCCAGCGCCCGCCCTCGAGCCGCGTGTTCCAGCCGACGTGATCGGCGTGCAGGTGGGTGCACATCACGAAGTCGATGTCTCGCGGAGAGAGGCCGATGGCGGCGAGCTCGTCGAGCCAGCGCGTCGACGTCCGGTGCGCCCAGGGCGCGTGGAAGCGGCGCTCCTTGCGGTTGCCGACGCAGGCATCGACCAGGATCGTGCGGTGGCGGGTCCTGAGCACGTACGACTGCATCGCCATCACCAGCCTGTTCGAGGCGGGATCGAGAAAGCGGGGCTCGAGCCAGGCGCGGTGCGGAGCGAGGCTTTGCTCGTCGGCGTCGGGCAGCAGAAAGAACACGTCGAAATCGGGCTCCTCGGATTCGATTATCCGGTGCCATTCGATGCCGCCCACCGCGCCGCCCTGCCGCATGTCCGCCTCCCGCGCCGTTGCCCCCGTGTCCGCGCCCGACTATAGCGTGGGTGCCATGACCGCCGTGCCCTTTCGCGCCGAGCATGTGGGGAGCTTCCTCCGGCCCGATTCGCTGCTCGACGCGGTGCGCGCGCACCGGGCGGGAAGGCTCGACGCCGAGGGCCTCCACGCGGCCCAGGATTCGGCGATCCGCGACATCGTCGCCTTCCAGGACGGGATCGGCCTGCCCGCGGTGACCGACGGGGAGTTCCGCCGGCGTTCCTGGTCGGCCGGCGTGATCGACGCGCTCGACGGGTTCGCGCTCCGAGAGGAAGGGGTGCTGGGGTTCCGGTCCGAAGACGGGAGCGTAGGCACGGCCGCCTCGCCCTACGCCGCGCGGCGCCTGAAGCGCACGCGCCCGATCGTCGCCGACGACTACCGCTTCCTCGCCTCGCTGCGCCCGAAGGGGCTGCCCAAGGTCACCATCGCCTCGCCGCCGGTGCTGCACTACTTCCTCGGCCCGCGCGCGTTCGAGGCCGATGCGTATGCCGACCGAAATGCCTACTTCGCCGACCTGGTAGGCATTTACCGCGACGAAATTGCCGACCTCGCGGCGGCGGGATGCCGCTACGTCCAGCTCGACGAAACCGCGCTGCCGTGCAACTGCGACATGGCGGCGCGGGCCGGCGTCGCGGCGCGCGGCGAGGACCCGGACGAGCTCACCGATGCCTATGTCGATCTCATCAACGCGGCCGTCGCCGGGCGGCCCCCCGGCATGCTGGTCGGGCTCCACATGTGCCGCGGCAACTTCAAGGGCGCCTGGATGGCCGAGGGCGGCTACGAGCCGATCGCCGAGCGCGTCTTCCACGGCCTCGACGTCGACATCCTGCAGCTCGAATACGACACGCCGCGCGCCGGCGACTTCGCCCCGCTCCGCTTCCTGCCCGCGGACAAGACCGCCGTGCTCGGCCTGATCGGCACCAAGACCCCGGTGCTGGAGGACGCCGACTCCGTCAAGCGCCGCATCGACGAGGCCGCCCGCCACGC